>NZ_JBEVTM010000059.1:0-947 GCF_040884255.1 Olsenella sp. AGMB03486 | reverse complement strand
GGCTCTTCGGTGGTTTCTGTGGGAGAGATTCCGGCATAGGCCCAGCTCAGCGGGCGAAAACAACGATCTGGAACTGAAACGGCCCCGGGAGGGGCCGTTTCCGCGTCATCCGCCTATGATTGCTAAGCCAAATTCAGACAACCGAAGAGGTGTGACGCATGAAGAGTCTACTACTTCTCGCCCTCGGTCTGGCCCGCACGGTCGTCCTGGGCGCGCGCATCGAGGCCGAGCGCATCGTCGTGAGCGTCCGGCCCTACAAGCGCGAGCAGCGCCGCTGCCCCGTATGCGGCAGGGCCTGCGACTTCTACGACATGGCGAACCGCGGGGCCCCCAGGCTGTGGAGGGCGATGGACCTGGCGCGCTCGGCCTGCTACCTGGAGTACGCGCCCTGCAGGGTGCGCTGCCCGGAGCACGGCGTGCGCACCGAGGCCGTCCCCTGGGCGCGGCACGGGGCGCGCTTCACGCGCGACTTCGAGGACTGGGTGGCGTGGCTGGCGGTCCGCTGCACCGCCTCGGCGGTCTCCGAGCTCGCCCGCGTCGAGTGGCACAGCGTGGGCGGCGTGTGCAGGCGCGTCTACGCCGAGCTGGAGGCCGCGCGCGGCGCCTCGAGGTTCGACGGCGTGCGCCGCATCGGCATCGACGAGACGTCGTACAAGAAGGGCCACAAGTACGTCACGGTGGTCGTCGACCACGACCGCGGCTGCCTCATCTGGGCGCACGAGGGCACCGGCAAGGACGTGCTCAACCTGTTCCTCGACGAGCTCACGCGCGAGCAGAGGCGCGCCATAGAGGTGGTGACCGCCGACGGCGCGAGGTGGATAAGGCAGCTGGTCAAGCGCCGCTGCCCCAACGCGAGGTGGGTCATGGACCCCTTCCACGTGGTCCAGTGGATGAACGACGCGCTCGACGCCGTGCGCTGCGAGGAGTGGAACGCCGCCAGGGCCGCC
>NZ_JBEVTM010000058.1:0-1027 GCF_040884255.1 Olsenella sp. AGMB03486 | reverse complement strand
TGCGCAGGCGCTTCCAGTGCGATGCGGGGAAGTCCAGA
Source organism: Olsenella sp. AGMB03486 (assembly GCF_040884255.1). Classification (NCBI taxonomy): domain Bacteria; kingdom Bacillati; phylum Actinomycetota; class Coriobacteriia; order Coriobacteriales; family Atopobiaceae; genus Olsenella; species Olsenella sp. AGMB03486. The sequence continues at coordinate 989 of NZ_JBEVTM010000058.1, read as the reverse complement.
TAGGCTAGGGCATCGGCCTCCGCCTCCTCCCAGATCTCCGCCGCCTTCGGGCAGCATTCCTCGAGCATCTCCGCTGCGAGGTGGTAGAGGGCGCGCACCTGGTCTGCCTCCTTCGCCCTGAAGACGGGCTTCATGATCCTGGCGACGCGCCTCCTGAGGGCCCTCGATCCTGCAGCCCCTATGCAGTCCCTCATGAGGTGGACGGCGCACCTCTGCCATGCAGCGCCGAGGAACACCTCCGATATGGCGCGCTTCAGGCCTTCATGGGCATCGCTCGTGACCAGCTGGACGCCTTCCACGCCCCTCTCGCGTATCCTTTCCAGGAACTCCTTCCAGGATGCGTGCGATTCGGTGTCGACGACCGCAAGCCCCAGGATGTGCCTCCAGCCGTCCGCATCGCAGCCTATGGCCGTGACGATGGCCGTGGAGGAGACGTGCCCCTCCCTCCTGCACTTCACGTAGGTGGCATCGAGCCAGATGTAGGGCATGTCCAGCCCTCCCAGGGGACGTGCCAGCAGCTCCTCGACATCCGCATCGAGGCTCCTGGCAATCGAGCTCACCTGGTCCTTCGAGAGCCTGTCTATGCCCATCCTCTCGGCTATCCTCTGGACCTTCCTCGTGCTCGTGCCGGTCTCGTACATCTCCGCCACGGCCGCTATGAGCGCCCTGTCGGTCCTCTGGTAGCGCTCGAGGATGTCGTCGGGGAAGAAGCTTCCCTTCCTGAACCTCGGTATCCTCAGGTTCAGCATCCCCACGCAGGTATTGAGGGTCCTCGGCCTGTAGCCGTTCCTGCTGTTGCCGGAGGCCGAGCACATCTCCTCGGCCTCCGCATCCATCACGGCATTAATGACCGACTCCGCCAGCTGGCGGAAGAGCTCCTGGAGGTTGATGCTCCCGTCTGCGAACTTCGGCATCTCTCCTGCCGCGGCCGTGCACACGGCCTGCTCTGCTATGCTGTCCATTGGGCCTTCGTCCTTTCCACGAACCTG
>NZ_JBEVTM010000057.1:0-1177 GCF_040884255.1 Olsenella sp. AGMB03486 | reverse complement strand
TTGAATAGTCAACCAGAGTGCGGATAGAGGCGGCCCGAATGGCCTGGCCGCCAGGCACGCCTGATGGTATGATCGCATCGCCAAACACGAAATCGCCAGCGGGCCCATCCGTCTTCGTGTTTGGCGACATCCTGGACGGATGGACCCGCTGGCGGACAGGATGAGTGATCATGCCGCGCCGCAAGAACCCCTACGGCGGCATGGTGGAGGAGCTTCCGGCTGCACAGTTCGCCGAGCTCGCCTCCGCTGTCGCCGCGAGAAGGTGCCGCGAGGAGATCGGCTTCGGGACGTTCGACGAAGCAGCCGGCGCCTGGAAGCCCGACCCCAGATGCCCCTGGTGCCACCACGAGCACAACAGCCGCGATTCGTCCACCCCCTCCGGAAGGAGGCGCTGGGTGTGCACCGGATGCGGCAGGACTTATACGGCGCTCACCGGCACCGTCTTCGAGGGGTCCAAGAAGGATTTTCCGGCCTGGGCGCAGTTCGTCCGGCTCATGTGCTACAACGCCCAGCTCGACCTCGCCGCCGAGGCATGCGGCATCTCCCACCAGACGGCCTTCGAATGGCGGCACAGAGTGATGTCCACGCTCGGCGCCTACCAGGAGCGCATAGTGCTGTGCGACAGGTGCTGGATAGACGAGATGTACATCGAGGACTCGACCCTGAAGAACACTGCCGGATACCACGTGATGCGCGGGCTGTCGCGCAACCTCATATGCATATCCGTAGCGATCGACGTGCACAAGAACCCCGTCGCGGTCGTGTGCGGGCACGGGAAGCCGAGCGGGAAGAGGGTCAGGGAGGCCCTGGAGGGCCACATAGCCGAGGGGACAACGATCATCCACGACAAGGAGCGCGCCCACAGCCCCCTCGTCAGGGCCGTGAAAGGGGCCAACATCGCATTCAAGGCCGACACCGAGGATCCGGACTATCTCGAGGGCATGAAGATGGTCAACAGCCTGTGTGCCTGGATAAGGCGCTTCGTGGAGGGCTATGTGGGCATGAAGACCTCGAACCTCCAGGAGTATCTCAACTGGTACGTCTATCTCTTCCGGGTCAAGCAGGCTGACGAGAGGTGGCCGAAGACCGCAAGGGTCCTTCGCCATCTGATGCTCACCGATGCACATTACCGCAGCTCAAGGAAGCGCGAACGTCCGCACTCTGGTTGACTATTCAA
>NZ_JBEVTM010000056.1:0-1252 GCF_040884255.1 Olsenella sp. AGMB03486 | reverse complement strand
CCGAAGCTGCTCTCCTGGCCCTATGTGTGCAATGGCTGCAGGCTGCGCAACTACCACTGCCCGAAGAGGTGGCAGGCAGAGTACAGGGCGGCCAGGGCACAGGCCCTGGCCGACGAGGAGCTCTCGGCCTCGAGGCGCGGCATCGACAAGACAAGGGAGCAGTTCGAGCACATCATGGGGTGCGTGAAGGAGGGCCTCGCGCGCGGCCTCTCTCCCGAGCAGATCGTCGTCTCATACGCCCTCGACGTGAGCCCCGCCACCATCTACCGATGGATAGAGGAGGGCTACGCCGGCACCGGGAACATCGAGCTCAGGCGTGAGGTCTCCTACAAGCCGAGGAAGAAGAAGGCAGCTCCCAGGAGCACCTCGCACGGGGCGGAGCGCTCCTATGCCGCCTTCCTCGGCCTCGGCGAGGAGGAGAGGTCCTCTGCCTGCGAGATGGACACCGTGATCGGCAGGGTGCATGACTCGAAGTGCCTGCTCACCCTATATCTCAGGCCCTGCAAGTTCCAGCTCATGCTGCTTCTCGGGGGGAAGACGGCAGAGGAGGCTGCGGGGGCCCTGGACGCGCTGGAGGAGGCCGTGGGGATGGATGGCTTCGGCAGGCTCTTCGACCCGATCCTCACCGACAACGGGGCGGAGTTCTCGGACCACGTGCTCATAGAGCGGTCGGCCGGGGACAGCGCGGCAAGGCGTGCCCGCGTCTTCTACTGCGACGTGAGGCAGTCCCAGCAGAAGGGCTCCTGCGAGCGCAACCACGTGGAGCTCAGGAAGGTCCTTCCCAAGGGGACGAGCTTCGATGCCCTCACGAGGGCCGACTGCGCCCTTCTCATGAGCCACGTGAACTCGGAGCCCAGGCCGTCCCTGGCAGGCCTTTCCCCCATCAGGATGTTCAGGCTTGCCTATGGAGGGCTCGCCGAGAGGCTCCTCGACGCCCTCGGCGTCGAGGAGATAGGCCCCGGCGAGCTCAACCTCACACCCTCGCTCCTTGCCCGTGAGGAAGGGAGAGGCATGACCATCTAAGCAGATTCCGCCCGGAAAAAGGACCACAGCCAGACCTTTCGGATGAGTCTTGAGGCGACTGCCGGAGGGTTCTGGAATCATGCTCCGAAGTCATCGGAAAGGGCAGGCGCCGCCTTCCTGGGCTGGCCCTCCCCCGAGAGAGAGCGCTCGAGGCCAGAGGGGTGCGTTCCTCTGACCTCGAGAATCTCCGAATCAGCCCCGGGCGTTCGGCTGAGTTTTTAAATCAACC
>NZ_JBEVTM010000055.1:0-1430 GCF_040884255.1 Olsenella sp. AGMB03486 | reverse complement strand
CTTTTTTCACCTGCTGAAGGTTATCAATCTTCTTATTGAGTATCTCGGCATTCTTTCTTCTGCCAATGCCCTGGCGGGCAGATCCACCCCCCTTTCGGCTGGTTCGGGGGCACAGGCATGCCCTGACGGGCAGATCCACCGCCCTTTCGGCTGGTTCGGGGTCGCAGGCATGCCCTGGCGGGCAGATCAGCGCCTTTTCGGCAGGTTCGGGGGCGCAGGCATGCCCTGACAGACGGCTGCATTGCCCATATGCGTTTTGCGCGCGAGGACCCTGTTGCTCCTGTCAAAAGCGTGGCGAAATGAAGTGGCCCAAAAGAGGGCAGCAGAATACCGAAATCCCAGCTTGAAATAGCTCAGCTATTTGTCACTGTGCGGTTCTGCCTGCTGTGATTAGCCATGCACTGCTGGGGAAGACTCATCCGCTAGAATTGCTTGGACGAAAGGAGACGCAATGGTACTCGACAGATACGCGCGATTTGCTGACAGCGCCGACGTGCTCTCTTGCCCCCTTTGCCACAGCGCCCTGAAGCTGCAGGAAGGGAGCCTCGTATGTCCGAAGAGGCACTGCTTCGATATCGCAAAGCAGGGGTACGTAAACCTTCTAGGGCCCTCCAGGCAGTCAGCCCACTACAGCAAAGAATCCTTTGAGAGCCGCATGGCAATCCTGGAGGCAGGGTATTACGACCACGTGAAAGAAGCCGTCCTCACCGCGGTAGGAAGGGCCCTTTCCCCAAGCGAGGGTCCTGCAGCTGTGAACGCGACGCCATTCCGCGTGCTCGACGCGGGATGCGGAGAAGGCTTCTATGCACGTGCAATCCGAGAAAACCTCTGTGTCGACGTGGTGGCGTTTGACCTCTCAAAAGACGCCATGCTGATGGCGGCCCGCCACGATTCCAGAAAGGCGGTCAAATGGCTGGTTGGCGACCTGACGAACATCCCCGTGCTGAAAGGCTCCATCAACTGCGTGGTGGACGTATTCGCTCCCTCGAACTACGACGAATTCAAGCGCGTTCTCACCCCAACCAGAAACGCCTCCGCGCCAGGAGTGCTGGTCAAAGTGGTTCCAGGCAGCAATCATCTTACGGAGCTGCGCCACCTTGCTGAAGGATCTTTGCGCAGCAAGGAATACTCAAACCAGCTGGTGACCGATTGCTTTGAGAAGCACTTCAAGATGACCGACCGCATCAAGGTGACGCGCACCTTCGAGATGTCCGAAAGGGACGTCCGCGTGTTCGCCGAGATGACGCCGCTGCTGTTCGGCATCGACGCGGAGTCCCTAAATCTATCGCGTGTGAAAAGCATCACCATCGAGGCTGAATTGCTGGTGGGCACCCCTCGCTCCCAAGGCCCTTCATGAGCTCAGCCAGCTCATCATCCTCTTAATTGCAGGGCTGAAGGACAGCCCTTGTCAACCGCCCCAGAAGAAATCT
>NZ_JBEVTM010000054.1:0-1439 GCF_040884255.1 Olsenella sp. AGMB03486 | reverse complement strand
CGCAGCCTCTTGCGTGCCACTGCCTTGAGCGCCTTGTTGTGCCTCATGCCCCTCGCGACGCAGGCATCATAGTACCTCCCGAACCGGTTCTTCGTCCCCACGAGGGAGTTGCAGCTGAATATGAGGAGGTTCTTGAGCGCCTTGTTGCCTCCATGGGCGTCTCTCTGAGACCTGATGGAGGATCCGGAGTCGTGGTCCGCAGGCGCGAGGCCGCAGTATGCAGCGAGCTTGCTGTCCCCAGGGAAGAGCGATATGTCGATCGAGGTCGCGAGCGCGGATGCCGTCTTCGGCCCTATGCCCGGGATGGTGAGCAGGCAGCGGTAGGTCTCGTCGTCCTGGAGGAGGCGCCCCAGCTCTGCGGAGAGCTCCGTCCTCTCGGAATCGGCCTCGAGGATCTCCCTGGCAAGGCTCCTTGCAAGCATGTCCTCTGCATCGGGATGGAAGGCCGAGGAGGCCGAGCGCATGGCTGCCTTCCAGAATGCATCCCTTGCCTGCGCAGGCACGCCCTGCCTCGCGCACAGCGTGCAGTAGCGCCTCCTGCCTGCTGCTGCAAGCCCCTTCGCCCCTCCGAATCCGGCCATCGCCTCGAGCTGCCATGCGCTCGAGAGGTCCGCTGCAGCCTCGAAGGCCGGATCGGACTCGAGGAGCACCGCATGGAGCCTGTTGCGGGCCATGGTGGCGCGCCTCGTGGCATACGAGAGCTGGGATGACACCAGCGAGACGGAGGCGCCCAGGTCGTCTGTCTCGGCGATCGGCCTGATCGCCGTCCTGAGCCCGATGCCCGTCTGCGCGATCGCCTCGGCGTCTATGCGGTCGTTCTTCGCCGTCCCGGGGAACATCTCGCGGGCGTTCTTCATCGCCTTCCCCGGAAGGTATCCGACGTCGACCCCCTTCGCGCGGCACCTGCGCACGACGAGCGAGCCGATGTTGTTCTTCTGGTCGACGATGACCAGGGCCCCTTCCCCCGCCTCGTCGAGCAGCGCATCGACATCCTCCTGGCGGTTGTCCAGCCTGCGGCTGATCCTGATGGAGCCGTCCGGATCCAGCCCCACTGCCCAGTGGAATGACTTCCCGACATCTATCCCGAGATAGAGGCGGTGCGGGCCGAACCAGTCTTTCTGCTTGCGTTCCATGGTGGTAATCTCCTCTTAGGCCGGCTGGCCACCATGTCTGAGGGGCGACATCCACATTACCCTGCCGTCACGGCATGCCGTGCGGCACATCCCTATCAGCCGTTCCCGGACAGACCACCATCCCCTGGCAGCAACACCCCCCGGGCCTTCGCGAGAGGCAGGGGCGGAAGGCTGTCCAGGGGCGGTCGGCCAGCAGCCCCTTCCAGGGGCCATATACAAGGTTAGGGAATCCGCAGGCAATGCATTATCGAAAACCCCAAAGCTTGGAGAGGCCCCTAGGGACTGTCTCTCACTGTAATGGGGCAG
>NZ_JBEVTM010000053.1:0-1518 GCF_040884255.1 Olsenella sp. AGMB03486 | reverse complement strand
CTAGACGATATGTAGAGTGATCGGGACCTCACTCTGTAAAGCAGTGGCCATCGAGCGGCAGCATGGGTTAGGCTCGGTCTTGAAGGAGTCCGGCTTACCATATTCACAGGAGGTCCCGACCATGTTGTACTCTACCAGCATCGGCCTTGACGTGCATGCCCGTTCCATCAGCGCCGCGGCGTTCGTCTTCGAGACGGGCGAGGTCGTGCAGCGCACGTTCGGCTACGACCCCGACGCGGTCGCCGCCTGGGCGGCCACGCTGCCGCAGCCTGCGGGCTGCCTCTACGAGAGCGGCCCCACGGGCTTCGACCTGCAGAGGAGGCTCGTCGCTCTCGGGCTGCCCTGCCACGTGGGCGCCGTCTCGAAGATGGTGCGGCCCTCGGGCGACCGCGTCAAGACCGACAGGAGGGACGCCCATTTCCTCTCGAGGCTGCTGGCCGTGGGCGAGTTCGTCGAGTGCGCCCCTCCCACGCCGGCCATGGAGGCGGCGCGCGACCTGTCCCGCGCCCGCGAGGACGCGCGCGAGGCGCTGATGAGGGCGCGCCACCAGCTGTCGAAGTTCCTGCTCAGGAAGGGCCACGTGTGGCCGAAGGGCAGGTCCGCGTGGACCAAGGCGCACCGCGAGTGGCTGCGCTCCATCGAGCTCGACGACCCGTGCGAGCGGCTCGTGCTCGAGGAGTACGTCGCGCAGGTCAGGGAGTGCGAGGAGCGCCGCGACCGCCTCGACTCGGCCATCGCCGAGAGGTCCGGCGCCGACGACCTCGCCGGCGTCACCTCCAGGCTCCGCGCCCTGCGCGGCGTCTCGACCGTTACCGCCTTCGGGATCGCCGTCGAGATCGGCGACTTCTCCCGCTTCGCCAGCCCCAGGGCGCTCATGTCCTACGTCGGCCTCGTGCCGTCGGAGTCATCGTCGGGCGAGACGACCTCGAGGGGCAGGATCACCAAGACCGGCAACCCGCACGTCAGGCGGCTCCTCGTCGAGGCCGCCTGGCACCACGCCAGGCCCCTGTCGCCGGCCTCCGAGACCGACGTGGCCTCGTCGGCGGGGCTCCCGGCGGAGGCGGCGGGGATTGCGGCGCGGGCCAACCGCAGGCTGCACCGCAGGTACCTCGACCTGAGGGCGAGGGGGAAGGGCGCCAACGTCACCAACGTCGCCATCGCCCGCGAGCTCGTCGGGTTCTGCTGGGCGCTCGCCCTCTGCGGGTGAGCTGCCGAGCTGCGAAACCACCCTCCCGCACGCGCGGCGCGGCCGAGGCGCGTGGGGCACCCCGCGATCGGACTATGCGCAGCGAGGCCGGGCCTCGCCACGCGCGACCCTAGACCAGCGGAGCTCCCCAGCCGAAGCGTCGGAATGCGTTAGCCAACACGCGGATATCAGACTTGCAGTCGTGCGTCGAACCAGACACGCCCTGGGCGCCGTCGCGCGGGAGGTGGCCATAGAAAAAGGTGGGCCGGTCCCCGAGAAGTCGGAGGCTGGCCTGCCTTTGCCACTTGACAAGTCTATCTACATATCAGTCC
>NZ_JBEVTM010000052.1:0-1529 GCF_040884255.1 Olsenella sp. AGMB03486 | reverse complement strand
TGATGCTTCTATTGGTGTCAATCCCCATCCGAGTCCGGATCGGGATCCATCGGGAAGCCATCGTCTATCCAGCGCCGGTATCTCTGCGCAAGCTCCCTGAACTGGTGGTGTCCCAGCTCGAGGTCGCAGAGCGTGGAGGCTGTCACACCGAGAGCAGACGCTGCTGCCTTCTGCGTCACGCCGGCAGCGATCCTCTCCTGTCTGAGCTCCGGGCCTGTACCGGACTTGCCCAGGTCGAAGGGATGCATGAGGCAGCGGTATGCCTCGCGCGCTATGTAGCGCTTTAGGCAGCGGCGTATCTCCCTGTCGGAGAGGCCTTCCCTTCGCCTCCTTTCTGCATAGGCAATGGTCCTCGGATCGCTCCTCATCCTGTGTATTGCGATCACGTGCAGCGCCCTGTTCGCGCGCCTGTCGCCTCCGCGGCTGAGCCTGTGCCGCCTGGTCTTTCCGCTCGATGCTCTGAGAGGCGAGACGCCGCAGAGCGCCGCGAAGGCAGCTTCCGAGTGCATGCGGCTCGGATTGTCTCCAGCTGCGATCGCAAGGGCCGCTGCACCGAGCGGCCCGCATCCATACATCGATGCAAGGGCCGGATTGCCGGCCCTGACCATCTCCGCTATGCGATGCTCGAGTTCGTCTGCAGCCTTACGTGCCTCAAGCCATGCCTCGGCTAGCCTGCAGAGCGCAAGCATCACAGCGCCTGCCACGCCGCTGCAGCCGGCAGGCATGCCTGACAAGGCGCATCTGCGCATGATGCCCGCTGCTCCCAGCCCCGCGAAGGAGGACCTGACCGGATCGGGCGCCTCCCGCACGATGGCAATCCCGAGGTTGGCATAGGAGGTGCATGCCCTCACGAGGCTCTCACGCACGACGTAGAGCGCACGCACTCCTTCGACCCATCCATTGCGTGCCTTCGGGACTGCAAGATCCCTTCCGGAGAGCGCCTGCAGCGCTGCCCTGAGCGCATCTGCGGCATCGTCCTTGCTGCATCCGCGCCCACGGCCGGGACGGCCGGGAGTGACGACCTCGTAGCAGGGGATGCCCCTTCCGGCAAGCTCCCTGGCAATCCCTGCACCATACGACCCTGTGCATTCGACGCCCACCGACACCGGTGCGCCCATGGCAAGAATGATTTCGGCAGCCTGCCTGCAGCCGTCCGCCGTCGCCGGCAGCTGCTCCGAGCGCAGCTCCCTTCCGCGCGCATCGACGACCGAGAGCCAGTTGCTATCTGCGTGCGTGTCGATGCCTGCCCAGACCGCTCCATCGGGCACATTCCCATAGCTGACATCCATGATGGCCGCCCCTTTCTGCCGATGGCCAGGCATGGCCGGCGCATCCCGCTCCGGGCGGACAGCGCTCCGACGGGAGGGGTGCAGCTTCCGCAGCCAGCAATCCGTCCCCAGGCTTCTATCAGGTCACGCCGTCGGCGGGACACGGCTGTGCGGCATGGGACACATCAGGAGAAGGACAGCGATGAGACGTCACCACATTGTAGGGTCACCATGCCGCATGCAGTGCCATGCAGCCTGCGT
>NZ_JBEVTM010000051.1:0-1576 GCF_040884255.1 Olsenella sp. AGMB03486 | reverse complement strand
GTCCTGCAAAATGTGCCGGAAGCGTTGCGGCAAGGCGTGCAATTCGGCCTTCCGGAGCATCCGGGACGCCGGATGGCATGCATTCCGGCCATGGCAATATCGGCCCCCTCTCCAGGATTGCACGACTTCATGCAACGGAGGGGGCCGGACGGATTCGCTGCTGCCGGCTCCGGCCGACGTATTCCTTTCGTCCGCTGCCTCCGGCTGCGCACCGCAGGCAGCGCATGCGGCTATGCTACCTCAGATATGCATGCGGGACGAGCGCGGGCCTGAGCACCACGCGCTCCGCAGGGATGCGCACGATCCCGAGCCTTCCGAGCGCCCCTTCCGGCAGGAGCGACCCCAGCTCGCCGAAGGGGCATCCGCCTATCGACGCGAGCGGATACGAGTTGACATGGCTGCAGGCGAGAGCCACGTCTGCGTCCGTGAGCGCGTCCATGTCCACATGCCCCTTCGGGAATATCCGCCTCAGCTGCTCGTGGTTGCGCTCGGCCTCGGACTTCTGGTTGGACTCCTGCGGGTCGCACCAGAAGACGCGGCATCTCCTCTCCCCGGGCTCGAGGCAGCTGCGCTCCATGCCCTCCCGGTCGTCGAACTCCGTGCCCCTGTCGAGGAGCATGATGCCGAACGCCGCCTCGAAGGCCGCACGCGACCCCAGCGCCCTCTCGATGCGGTCGAGCGCCGCGACGGTGGCCGAAGGGTCCGCATGCCTCTTCCTGAGATAGAGCTGGAAGTGCCTCGCCACGATGTGCAGCGTGAGGATGTCGTGGGCATCCTGCTGCCTGCCGCAGACGGAGTCTCCCTGCACGACCCTGGCCCTCTCCTCCAGGGGCAGCGCCAGGAAGTCGGAGTACTCGTGCCCGGACCTGTCGATGCGCGGCCTGCCCTGGTCCCTCTTCCTCTTCCTGGGCCTGAGCCTCGCCTTCCTCGGCAGCTCGACGCTGGATATGTCCAGGATCCCGTCCGCCTGGTAGTTGTAGAGCGAGCGCAGGCAGACGCCGAGCCCGTCCCCGAGCTCGGTGCAGATCGCCTCGAAGCTCCATCCCTGCCCTACCAGGGGCGCCACCACCGCATTCAGCCGCTCGAGCTCGTCGGCGGTGAGGTCTATGCCCTCGCGGCTCGAGGCGAGCCTGGCATCGTGCGCCGCCTGCGCCTCCTCTGCGCGGTACCTGCTCCTTGGATAGCTGCACGTCTGCCGCTTCCTGCACCCTTCGGGGCAGACGTAGGGCCATCTCTCCGTCACGGGGCACATCAGCAGCTCGAAGTCCGGGCATGCATCTATGCAGCTCCTCGTCCTGCAGTCCCTGCAGCGCACTGCCCGGCTGCTGCATCCTGCGCATGCAGTGCCCACCCTCGGGCACTCCTTCCTGCGCGCGCAGCGCACCGACAGGTTCGCTCCCGGCGCCCTCTTCTTCTCCTTCAGGGTCCTGTTCGCCTTCACCTCCCTCGTCACGGTGGAGGGGCTCACGCCTGCCTCCCGGGCTATCTTCCGTGCGGAATCGCCTCTCCGTATGCCTTCCTCGATGATCACCCTGCTATCCTTGTCCATGTGCTTCCTCTTGCCGTCTCTCATCGC
>NZ_JBEVTM010000050.1:0-1749 GCF_040884255.1 Olsenella sp. AGMB03486 | reverse complement strand
GAACCTTGAAAACCGGATACTGCGATCGAAGAGATCGGAAGACAGACGTGAGCGATGCTATCGACAAGACAGCATCCGTCGATTCAATTCTTTGAGAGACATGAATCCAGATCGGCGAGAACTGGAAAAGCGGGACGGAGGCTCCATACACTCGATAGGACATGCCTCAGGGCATGGACATATCTGAACGGAGAGTTCGATCCTGGCTCAGGATGAACGCTGGCGGCGCGCCTAACACATGCAAGTCGAACGGTTAAGGCGCCTTCGGGCGCATATAAAGTGGCGAACGGCTGAGTAACACGTGGGCAACCTGCCCCTCGCACCGGGACAGCCTCGGGAAACCGTGGATGATACCGGATACTCCGCCTCCCCCGCATGGGGAGGGCGGGAAAGCCCAGACGGCGAGGGATGGGCCCGCGGCCTGTTAGCTAGTTGGCGGGGCAGCGGCCCACCAAGGCGATGATGGGTAGCCGGGTTGAGAGACCGACCGGCCAGATTGGGACTGAGACACGGCCCAGACTCCTACGGGAGGCAGCAGTGGGGAATCTTGCACAATGGGCGGAAGCCTGATGCAGCGACGCCGCGTGCGGGACGAAGGCCTTCGGGCTGTAAACCGCTTTCAGCAGGGACGAGGCGAAAGTGACGGTACCTGCAGAAGAAGCCCCGGCTAACTACGTGCCAGCAGCCGCGGTAATACGTAGGGGGCAAGCGTTATCCGGATTCATTGGGCGTAAAGCGCGCGTAGGCGGCCAGCCTGGTCGGGAGTCAAATCCGGGGGCTCAACCCCCGTCCGCTCCCGATACCGGCCGGCTTGAGTCTGGCAGGGGAAGGCGGAATTCCCGGTGTAGCGGTGGAATGCGCAGATATCGGGAAGAACACCGGTGGCGAAGGCGGCCTTCTGGGCCACGACTGACGCTGAGGCGCGAAAGCTAGGGGAGCGAACAGGATTAGATACCCTGGTAGTCCTAGCCGTAAACGATGGGCACTAGGTGTGGGGGGATCTGCCCTCCGTGCCGCAGCCAACGCATTAAGTGCCCCGCCTGGGGAGTACGGCCGCAAGGCTAAAACTCAAAGGAATTGACGGGGGCCCGCACAAGCAGCGGAGCATGTGGCTTAATTCGAAGCAACGCGAAGAACCTTACCAGGGCTTGACATCCAGGTGAAGCGGCGGAGACGCCGTGGCCGAGAGGAGCCTGGACAGGTGGTGCATGGCTGTCGTCAGCTCGTGTCGTGAGATGTTGGGTTAAGTCCCGCAACGAGCGCAACCCCCGTCGCATGTTGCCAGCGGTCCGGCCGGGCACCCATGCGAGACCGCCGGCGTCAAGCCGGAGGAAGGCGGGGACGACGTCAAGTCATCATGCCCCTTATGTCCTGGGCTGCACACGTGCTACAATGGCCGGCACAGCGGGCTGCCACTGCGCGAGCAGGAGCGAATCCCCAAAGCCGGCCCCAGTTCGGACTGGAGGCTGCAACCCGCCTCCACGAAGCCGGAGTTGCTAGTAATCGCGGATCAGCACGCCGCGGTGAATGCGTTCCCGGGCCTTGTACACACCGCCCGTCACACCACCCGAGTCGTCTGCACCCGAAGTCGCCGGCCCAACCCGCAAGGGAGGGAGGTGCCGAAGGTGTGGAGGGTAAGGGGGGTGAAGTCGTAACAAGGTATCCGTACGAGAACGTGCGGATGGATCACCTCCTTTCTAGGGAGCATATCGCTATTCCAGAAAGACAATACTTGCAGACGGGCCTTCA
>NZ_JBEVTM010000005.1:0-155387 GCF_040884255.1 Olsenella sp. AGMB03486 | reverse complement strand
ATTGCCATATTGTGCTGTCTGATGTGCGCGGGAACGCCGGCGATTGCGTTGGCTGACACCGTTTACTACAAGGGTTCAGCAGTGTATTGGAATTATGGACGTAATGCTGGGGTATTTGGGTTCTCCGATTGCAATTCTGCCCACTATGAGCACCATTCGTCTTGCAACGGATACACGTCTGGCTGGAAGGACCCTGATGTTCTTTCCCAGGCATGGGGTTTTATCGGAACGGATACCTTGGAGGCATACTGGAGTTGCAGAGGATAGCTTCTCCTGGAATTTGAAATGGCATTTGCTCTTTGATTTACCCGATCGAATAAGCAATGAAATTGCAATGGCGGTGCAATATGAAGAAAGCCTGGTCAATTGTCAGCCTCCTGTTAATAGCCCTATTGGGTGTCACCTCAGTCATCTGCGTCAAGGGAGTCTTTGAAGCCCTTGTCTCCAGGCAGGTTGATGACTGGCTTTCAGATCAGCCAACGATTTTCACTTCTCAGCTCACGGATAGGCAGAAGGACAGTCTCGTCGCTGAACTTCAGAATTTGGCGAACAAAGGCACGTTTACGGCAATTAGTCTTGATAAGGAATCACTGCAATCCGGAGCGAACCTCTACACGTTTAGCATATTGCCGGCATCGATTGACGGAGAGACCTCCATCGACCCACTCGTTGTTCTCGGCACTACGCTTATAGATGGTACCCTCATAAAGAGAGTGGGCGCCGGAAGTCCGAATAGCTATGCCGGGTATGGAAACGACGTCTACTCGCGAGTGTCCGATCTGCCCAGTATTCGTTCAGGCATATATTTCCGCGTTGACAGGATGGGTGCTGGGAGCAATCTAGGAAGCTCCTGCACGCTCCTTAACCTTGGAAGCGCTGACTTTAAATCAACGGTAGACAGCCTGTCGTCTGCTGTCGGGGTAACACCTGAGACTCTGACCACGAAAATGTCAGGCTCAACCTCAGAACCCGGCCTGATCTACCTGTTCTGCATAGGGGCGTTTGCGCTCCTTTCGCTTATCCTTTGCCTGGTCATGGTAACGCACTCTCTACTCGAGTTAAAGACGCTGGGGATACACCTGATGCTCGGGTGGAGTAAGGTCGACTTCGCAAGCGAGCTGCTCTCCTCGCAAGCTCTCCAGATTCTTGTCCTCATTCCAATCGGAATGGTGGGAGTATATGCTTACTTGGACGGGTTCACGATTAACGCTGCTTTTGTAGGGCTTGCCCTCGTCTCTGTACTTCCTGCGGTCGTCATGGTGCTTGTAGCTGCGATGATTTCCGTTGCTCCACTTATCGCAACGAGGCCGGTTGAGGCCATCCACGGGCGATATTCACGGCGGGGCTTCTATGGTCTGACCGTTGCGGTCTATCTAGTGTGCTTGGTCGCCATTTTTGCCGGCTGCCTCTATATAGATCAACCCCTCACCATGTACGCGGACCTTGCTCGCACGCGCTCGGCATGGCAGGAGTATGAAGGGTGGTACGTGGTAAGGGACTTCAGCATCGGGAACACTCGGCTCACTGACAATCCAATGGAGCTCTCAGAGGATATGTACACATGGTACGCCGAGCACGAGCATGATGATGGTGTTTACCTTGCGAACGCCATCAACTACAACGAATCGACCATTAGAGCATATTCCGGTTCAGATACGACGCTCAAGCAGCTCTGGTATCTTGCGGCATCCCCCTCTTACCTTGAGTTGATGGGGGTGAATGTGCCTGCGGACATTGTCGAGAGGGCAGAGCAAGGAGTACGTGTCTACCTCCTGCCAGATTCGCTAAGCGCTAGCGAAGTGAACGAAGTGAAGGACTTCCTTATTGCCGCACGGAAGCCCTCTGACTCGAACATCGTCACTCCCTTCATGGAGAACCCTGAGTACGAGTTCATCTCTTATAACGCTGATAAGGAGCTCTTCACGTGGAGTACGAACCCTGAAGAGCCGGTCACATCAAGCGGATTTGCTATTGCGGTTGTTACTGCTGCGAACATGGTGCCCTTTGAGTCAGAAAGCCTCGTCGCCACTGGCTTGGAGAACGCGTACATGAAGCTCGACGAGCATGCGGCGTCAAGTCTGCTCGATGCCGACAATAGAGCTGAGATTGGTGGCTCGGCGGGTGCTCGATTTGCCACGGTGGGGAACTACATCGACGGTCTGCAGAAGACCCTCGAGGAGCTTTTCGCGCTCTTCTCGGCGGTTCTGGTTGTTTTGGTGGCCACCGTCTCCGTCCTGGTTGCATGTCTTGTCAATGTGGTCAACCGGGTAAATGCCCAGGAGATTTCCGTAAAGTACGTCCTGGGCTTCGGAGTGTGGGAGCTGTACCGTCGAGAGGTTCTGTTCGTGACCGTTACTGCTCTGCTTGGCGCTGGCGTGAGTGCCCTCTTCGGAAGTAGCGCTGGCGTGCTTGTCGGCTTTGCCTTGCTGGTCTTGTCCAATTTCGTTATCGGTGTCGCATCGCGCAGGAAATCTGCGGCCGTTGTGCTGGAAACCGTCTCCAAGGAGTAGCGATGCAGTCGTACATTCAGATTGAATCCCTCTCGAAATCCTATGGGAAGCATCGCATCCTTTCTGGTATAGATCTCGCTGTCAGAAAGGGTGAATCTGTCGCAATCACCGGGCCGTCGGGATGCGGCAAGACAACGCTGCTGAACATTCTGGGACTGCTCGAAACGTATGAATCTGGGAGCATTCTCCTATCGGGAAAGAAATATCCGGGACCAGAAACCAGACAGGCGATGTTTCTGCGTCGCAACGAGATTAACTACCTCTTTCAGTCGTTCGCCCTCATTGACTCGAGGACGGTACGCGACAATCTTATGCTCGCCCTCTATTACACGAAGCTCTCCAAGAGGGAGAAAGAGGAGGCTATTGAAAAGACATTGAAGAAGTTCTCGGTCTCCAGCAAGCTCGATTCCAACGTAAACGAGCTCTCAGGTGGCGAGAAGCAGCGTGTTGCGATCAGTCGCGCCATGCTCAAGCCGGGCAATCTCATTCTTGCTGACGAGCCGACGGGTTCGCTGGATGCTCGCATGGCGGAGATAGTCATGGACTCGCTCGTGTCCGCCGCCCGAGAGACGGGAAAGACACTTGTGGTCGTGACGCACGACATGTTGATGGCAGATAAGTGTGACCGCACGCTTAGCATGCAAGAAGGGAAACTGTTCTGAGTCGGCCTTCTGACGGTGGCCGTGACGAAAGGCACCGCTTGTGCGTATTGTGCTGCTAGCAGTCGAGGTTGAGATTATGGTGATGAACAGGATACGCATCAAAAGATGAGCAGCCCGCACTGGTCAAGTCCGAATCCGTGTGTAAAATCGCTGCCGCGTTCCCTGCTTTACGCCTTCGCCATGTCCTTCTGGTTGCGCGCTAATCTTTGCGAGCTCGTCCTCCACCTGCAGGAGCTGCGCGTAAGTCCGATCCGTAGTAGCTCTTCCTCTGCGTCGAGCTGCACTCGTTCTCCTCGGTAAGGACCGACCCGATCAGCCTGATCGCTGACGCCTTACTCGGGAAGACCCCGACAAAGCAGGCGTGCCTCTCTATCTCCCTGTTCAGCCTCTCCAGGTAGTTAGACGTCCTCATGTACAGGCGCATCGCGGCAATCAGTACCATCGCCGCCCTTAGGGCGACGTCGCGCAAGTCCGCCAGTATCTCGTTGCACCTGCGCCTCGCCTCCGGCGCGCTTGGCAGTTGAGCCTCTCGACCAGCTCCCCCCTTTAGGCCGGCGCGCACTCCCTTGGGGGCGGCCATACACACGCTGCGCGAGCAGTGGGCCTGGCAGCACCTCCCTTACGGTCGCCACGAGCCCCTCTCTGGCATCCACGAGGGAGCGCAGGAAGTCCGCCCAGGAGCGTCCTGTGTGCGACTCGGCAAGCGAGACCCCGATGACTTAGCAGCGCCTTGGACCTCACGCGGTGGTCGACCCTGACCTTGAGGTAGGTGGCGTTTGCCATCACGAACGGCTACTCGCCCTTAAGGGGCCAATCGCAAGACGCCCTGACGGCGCAGTCCAGCTCGGCGCAGGCCTCAAAGAGGGATTGCTTGGAGAACGACCTTTCGCAGGCCTCCTCTATGACCCTGCCCACCTTCACTGTAAAGACGCCCGCGACGATCACCTCGGTCACGAGGGTCTCAAACGGGGCATTGCGCTGCCTTGACACCTTCAGCTCGATGGTGGCGACCCTGGTCGTGAGGGACCTTGCCTTCGTCTCGTTGTGGCTGTCGGTGCGCTCCTGCGTTTGCTCGTAGGGCTGGGCGCACAGCTGCTCGGCTGACTTCTCCCTCAGTACCCCGTTGAGCGTCTCCTGGAGCAGCAGCTTGAAGGCGTCCCCGCCCCCTCGGTAAGCAGCCCCAGTACTTCGTCTTGGTCCAGTGTAAGATTGATTCGAGCCATGGCCGTCCTCGTTGTTTGTCGACTGCAATCCCAGCTTGGTGGCGGGCCTCTGGCTCGCCTGCCTTTTACACCACTTTACGGACGCGACCCCCGCACTCCGATTGCGAGCGGTCTTTTCGGGCACTCGTCCCTCTTGCGGGAGGGCATACCTTACGTGAGGGGACTTCTGTTTGAAGGCTCCCATGATAGGGCGGGCCGTCTGATTATCCTCTCTGGCTACGGTCGGATTCCCCTTCTGCGCGAGAATTCAAGGCTTGCGGTGATGGCGGCGTCTCGCTTCATGCAGGTGTCAGAGGAGGTCTACATGATGAGGTAAGTGCTGTTGGCATCGGGCGGCAGGAGGCTGAAGCTCGACGATTGCGGACGAGAACAGGAGAACTCAGCCTCGCTAATCGAGCGAGATCCTCTTCCGGGCGCACCGCAGGTTTATTTATTGCGAAGAACCCAATGCGGAAAGTGCTGATGTCATCGCGGACGGCAATGCATTTCTGGCTTCTGGGAAGCCAGGCCGTTTCTCGGATGCCTATAGCCTCATCGAGTCGGCGATGGAGTGATAGCAGGACGCACTACTGATTGCTCGAAGACTATCTCACAGGATCCCAGAAAAAGGCGTGTGAATGAGGCCTGCTCGGACTTGAGAAGGCCATTGGCATGGTTGCCGAAGATACCCCAAAACGCTTCGAAGCAGATTCCGTGTGACAGAACGTAGTGTGCACTGTGCAGGATCGAAGCTTTGATAATGATGAAATGCCTCCTATTTCCTGTGTCTAAGAAATGAGAGGCATCTTCGAGATGTTCTTTTGTATCGCTAAGCAGACACGATCTCCACGTGGACGGTGTCTTCTGGCTCTTTGCCAATGGCCTTCCGTATGCCCTTGCGGATGCTGATGATGTAGCAGATCGTTCCGTCATCGTTCTTCACGCCCATGTTCACGACGCTGCCGTCGTAGGGGATGCCGTCGAAGGTTGCATGGACCTTGAGGCGGCCCTTGCCGAAGAGTGCACGGATGTCGTAGGGAAAGGCGACATAGGCACCACCCTTCTCAGGCACTGCCTGGATCGCCGCATCATAGGAGAAGGTCTGCACGCCAGGACCTCACGTTCTCAGGAAGCGTCAGCCAGGCCGCAGCTATGATCTCTGCATGGTCGAAGGCAAGGCCCTGGCCTTCCACGTCCTTGGGGCGGAGCCTTCCTGTGACAGGGGCTTCCTGGGTTGCGAAGGATGTCACGAGATGGGCATCTCCTGCATCGAGCGCAAACGTCGTCCTGCCAGCCTTCTGGCTCGGTGTGACCTTGAACCAGATGGCCTTGGCAGCATCGTCTCCTGCCTTCGCGATGGCGCCAGTGTCGTCGAGGGCGCAGAAGGCATAGGAGATTGTCCAGCCTCTCGGGTCTCTGCCTGGTGTGCTGAAGAGTCCTACCGGCTCGAGGGCGAGACCTGCCACATGCGTCTCCTCTTCGAGCTCGCGTGCCGCCGCTTCGTCTGCTGTCTCCTTCGGGTTCACGAAGCCGCCAGGGGTTGCCCAGCATCCCAGGAAGGGGTGTCCGCCGCGCTTCACGAGCAGGAGCTCGAGGCTCTCATCCTTCCTCCGGAAGACGCAGATATCTGCGGTAAGGGAAGGACGGGGATAGTTCTTCGGCGAATAGGCGGCGAGGAATTCCTCTTCTGTGAGACCGTTCTTGTCGCGCAATGGCTCTGTGCTGTCCATGCTACCTCCTTGGCTTGGCAGACGGGTTGTCCATCTGCATGCACTGTCAGGAGCCTATATACCCAGCAGGGCCCATGCGACAGATTTCGGCTGTCTGTGCCGGTTCACGACAGGTGACCTATTCAGGAGACAAAACCGTATCGTTGATGGTCCGTTTATGTTTGCGTGCTATGGTGGACAGCCTTGCATTTTCGGAAGACATTGTTTGGCAGGCGATAGCAGTGCAGGCGCATTCAGAGACCCACAAGCCTTCCATCCTCACGTATTTCCGTGATGAGTGGAAGACGCTTGCCGTCGTCACGTTCACAGGCATCCTCTACAACGTCGGCATGGTCCTGGGTCCCTGGCTCGAGGGCCTCATGGTACAGTGCCTGGCAGGTATCCTCCAAGGTCTCTCTGATGCCTCCTCGATGCTTCGGCTCTGCCTCTTCTATGTCCTGGCCATTGCCTTCGTGCAGGGCATGAGGGCACTCAAGCGCCTCTATGTGCGCAGGTTCGCAAACGATGTGGACCGCCGCATGAAGAAGACGCTCTACCGCAATCTCCTTTCCGGCAAGATTGCAAAGACCGAATCCGAGCGCGGCGAGGTCATGACCAAGGCGCTCTCCGATGTGGATGACTGCGTCGAGGGCATGCGCAAGTTCACGACCGAGCTCTTCGATACCGGTGTGGTCATGATCACCTACCTTGTCGTGCTGTTCGCGCAGGATGTGCGCATCACGCTCCTTGCGCTCATCTTCCCGCCGGTCTCCTATATCCTGGCGGCACGGCTCAAGGGTGTCGTGACAGGCGCCGTGGCAACGGCGAAGAAGGAAGTCTCTGCCATGTCTGCCACGGCTCTCGACAGGGCAGAAGGAGCGCTGACCTACCGCATCTTCGGCCTTGAAGAGGTGCGTGACCATCTCTTCGAGGATGAGCTCACGCGCTACGAGAAGGCAGAGGCCAAGGCCAATGTGCTCTCTGCATCCCTGATGCCGCTCTACCAGGCAGTAGCGCTTCTGGGCGTGCTGCCGATCTTCATCCTCGGTGCCCAGAACGTCGTCTCGGGTACCTGGGATATCGCAGTATTTACGATGTACGTCTCCGTGTTCCTGAAGCTCGCCGTGAAGTCCTCCCATGCAGCCAAGCTCTTCAATGCGGTGCAGAGAGCCCAGGTCTCCTGGAAGCGGATCGAAGGCTACCTGTCAGAGCATGAGGAGGAAGAGCGGAAGGCAGCTGAGCCTTCCGGCATCAGGATCGAGCATCTGGGCTTTGGCTGGGAGGGGCAGGAGCCGCTCTTTGAGGACGTGTCATTTGCTGTGGCGCCGGGCGAGATTGTCGGCGTCTGCGGTCCTGTCGCCTCGGGCAAGAGCTGCCTTGCTCGCTGCATAGCAGGAGAGCTCCCTCATGAGGGCACGGTCACACCTCAGGGAGAGGGCGTCTTCTCCATTCTGGGGCATGACCCTGAGCTTCTCGATGCCACAATCGAAGACAATGTCTGCCTCGGAAGCGGTGCGGATGCCGCTCTGGCACTTCAGGAAGCGTGCCTTGCAGATGAGGTCAAGGCTCTGCCCGAAGGGGAGAAGACCCTTGTCGGCGAAGGCGGAAGCAGGCTCTCCGGAGGCCAGCGGCAGCGCTTGGGTCTTGCCCGCACGCTCTGCCACAGGCGTTCCGTCTGCATCCTCGATGATCCCTTCGCCTCGCTCGATGCTGGAACTGAGGATGAAGCATTCCGCAATCTTCAGTCCTGGGCCAAGGAAGGCGGCACGGCCGTCATCCTCATATCGCACCGTCTTGCGCACTTCCCGGAGCTCTCGCAGGTCGTCTGCCTGGCAGACGGGAAGGCTTCTGTCGGCACCCATAAAGAGCTCATGAGGACGTGTCCTGCCTACCGTGCGCTCTTCGAGCTCTCGGAAGGAGGCGAGGCATGATGGAGAAGGCATCCGAGAGAAAGACGCATCCGGTACGTGCTGTCTTTGTCACCTGCGTGAGGGAACATGCACTCCTCACGGTGGTGCTCATTGCCGTGATTGTCGCCTCCATCGTGCTTGCGCTCCTGCCGCCCTATATCCTGGGCCTCATCGTCGATGAGCTGGTGGCGAAGAATGCCTCTGTGCTCACGCCTGCAATCCTCTATGTCGCAGCGGTCTTCGGACAGGGCCTGGCAGGGGCAGGGCAGGAAGCAGCCATTGCGGTCTTCGGCCAGAAGGTCACGCATAAGCTGCGCTCTGCCATGGCAGCAAAGCTCGACAGGCTTCCTGCTGCCTATTTCCATGAGCATGACGCAGGGGCGGTCTCTGCCCGCATCGTGAACGATGTGGATGCAATCGAGGCGCTCTTCGCCTCTGGCATCGTCGGCATGATCACCGATGTCTTTCAGGTCATAGGCATCGTCATTGCCATCTTCCTCGAAAGCACCGGCCTCGGCATCCTGGTCCTCATCGCGCTTCCTGTGGTGGCGCTCTGGACACGCTGGATCCAGAAGACGACGAGAGAGGCACGGCGCGATGCGCGTTCTGCCATCGCCCGCGAGAGCGCGCAGATTCCAGAGACCCTGCGCTGCCTTCGCATGGTGCAGCTCATGGGAGCCGAGCGTTTCATGGAAGGCCGCTACGGCAAGGCGGTGGATGACGGGTTTGCGGCGCAGACCCGCTCGAACTTCTGCGATGCCGTGTACTCTCCTGTTGTCATCTCCCTCTCCTCTCTTGTCATTGCCCTCATGATGGGCCTTGCCGGCTCGGGCGGTGCCTGGGCAGCATTCTTCGGTGTCAGTGTCGGCGGCGCCGTCACGGCCATCAGCTACGTCGGCAACGTCTTCACGCCCATCTCCGATATCGGCATGGAGATCCAGTCCATCCAGGATGCAGGAGCTGCCATCTCCCGCATCGGAGAGCTCCTCGAGGCTCCGGAGGAGAAGCTTCCGGAAAAGACAGGCGCGGAAGACAGACAAGCAGCTGTCGCACTCTCGCATGTGACCTTCGGCTACAAGAAGGATGCACCGGTGCTCGAGGATTTCTCGCTTAGCGTTGCGCCGGGCGAGCGCGTCACCTTGATGGGACGCACCGGTGCTGGCAAGTCCACCGTGCTCAATCTCGTTATGGGCCTCTACCAGCCGGATAGCGGCACAGTCTCTGTCTTCGGCGAGCCTGCGGGGAGCTTTGCAGCAGATGAGCGCAGGAAGACTCTGGGCTATGTGGAGCAGGGATTCAGGAGGATCCAGGGCACAGTCTTGGACGAGCTCACGCTGGGAGATCCGCGCGTCACAGAAGAGCAGGCGAAGGCAGCGCTCGAGCACGTCGGCCTCTGGGAGAGCGTTCTTGCCCTGCCAGAGGGCCTGGCGACGCCCTGCACGCAGGGTACGTTCTCGGAAGGCCAGTTCCAGCTTCTGGGCATTGCCCGCGCCATCGTCTTCGATCCGCCGCTTCTGCTGCTCGATGAGGTGACATCGCATCTCGATCCGGCAACTGAAGCGCAGGTGCTCTCCGCCCTCGATGCAGCGGCGGAGGGCAGGACCACGATATCGGTCTCGCACCGTCTTGCTGCAGCAGGCCACGGCGGCAGGATTGTCCATATCGGGGAAGATGCAGACTGAGCGTGGCCTCTCTGTGCGCTTCCTCATCACGTCTTTGCAGCCGCCCATCTTCGGGTACGCTTCTCTCTGATGGATGGACCAGCAAGGGAGAGACATGCCAGATTTGAGACAGCCCCAGGGCGGCACAAAGAAGCTTCACGGCATCCAGGTGCGCTCGAAGGCAGATATAGATGCCCAGAACCAGATGATCGAGGCCAGGAAGGCCCAGGAGGCCGCAAAGAAGGAACGCGAGCGCGAGCGTGCCAAGCTCGACAACGCAATCAATCCTTCAGCTGCAGAGCGCGGAGAGGATGGCTTTGCCATCCCCGATCCTGAGCACATGACGCCTGAGCAGTCTCAGGAGATGCTCCAGGTCTTCGCGCTCCAGCAGATGGACCGGCTCCAGAAGGCGGCAGGCCAGTTCCAGCGCGAGCACTATGAGCTGGCGCTCGATACGCTCGAGCCCTTGATCCCGGTGCTCGACGACCTGGCTGACAAGGGCCCCGATGCAGATCCTTCGGTCTATGACTTCAAGGACGAGGTCGATATCGAGCTGGCACAGCTCACGGATGCCTCATTCAGGCCGGATGGGTATATGCCATCGCTCGGCGTCCAGGCACTGGGCCGGGAGCTCAAGGCAGACTGCCTCTACTACCTCGACCGTGCCGATGAAGGCCTCGACACAGCGACAAAGGCGCTTCGCTGGGATCCCTGGAATGCACAGATCCATCTGAGGCGTGCATCCTTCCTCGATATGAAGCGCGACGAGGATGAGCTCGAGAAGGAACTGGAGCGTACCTATCCCTTGATTGCCCGCGATATCGATATGGCGGGCTACCACTTCTACCGCGCGCTCAACCTGATCCACACTCAGAGGATTCCGCTCGGCGTCGCACACCTCGTTGCCTTCAAGGACTTCGATACCGACCACGAGCTCGCCGATGTGGATCCGATGCTTGCGCAGCTCGATGAGGGGCTCCATCATCCTGGCGTCTTTGCAAGCATCGACTCCAAGGAGGCGAAGCGCCGCCTCAGGCGTGCAGGGGAGCACTACGGTCCGAGCGAGACCGGCAAGTGCGCCCTCATGCGTGCGCTCGAGAAGGCAGTTGCCACCGGCCAGCGCGACGCCGTGCAGGACCTGGCTTCGCGCTACCGGAGGCTCCTGAAGACGCAGGGCGACCACGACAGGCTCGAAGAGATCCTGTTGGGCAAGAAGGTTTCGGAATTCTAGGAACTGCGGGAAGGCGAGGGGCCTTCCTGGAAGGAGAGGGAACATGAAGGTCGTGCTTCTGAACGGAAGCCCGCGTGTTCATGGCAACACGGCGCTTGCGCTTTCCGAGATGGAGAAGATCTTTGCTGCAGAAGGCGTCGAGGCAGAAGAGATTGCTGTCGGCAGCAAGGCCGTGCGCGGATGCATGGCATGCAGAGGATGCGCAAAGACCGGCAAGTGCGTCTACGACGACGTCGTGAACGAGATTGCGCCGAAGTTCGAGGAGGCAGAGGGCTTGGTCGTCGCCAGCCCTGTCTACTATGCCTCGGCCAACGCGACCATTATTGCCGTGCTCGACCGCCTCTTCATGAGCACGCACTTCGACAAGCGGATGAAGGTCGGCGGCGCCATCGCCGTCGCACGCCGTGCTGGCACCGTGGCAACGCTCGATGAGCTCTACAAGTACTTCACGATCTCCGGCATGCCAGTCGCCTCGGGCAGCTACTGGACCGACGTCTTCGGCCAGAAGAGGGGAGAGGCTGCTGAGGATGAGGAAGGCATGGCAGTTGCCCGAAACCTCGCCCGCAACATGGTCTTCCTCATGAGGTCGATCGAGCTCGGACGCGAGCGCTATGGGCTTCCTGAGCGTGAGAGCTACCACATGACGAACATGATCCACTGAGCCTGAGCCAGAGATGAAGAAGGAGGGTCCGCTGCAGGGCATGCAGCGGACCCTCCTGTCATTGAGCCAGAGGCCTTGCTTCTATGCCTCGAGGAAGCCGAGGAACGTGTTGGCCTGGGCCTCGAGCGCCTCTTCATCAGCAGGACCGAGGACAAGCTTGCCGGAGCCCCAGGACTCGCCGGAGAGGGCGATGCCAGCCTCTCCCTCTTCCATAACGAGGACACCGACGAAGCGCAGGAGCTTGTCGAGCATCTCGCGCATCTCGGCCGTGGCGGTACGGCCACCGGCACCGGAGACCGTTGCCTTCTTGCCGGCAATGACGACAGAGTCGCGGCCCTGGCCCGGAAGCGGACGGCTGAGCCAGTCGACGAGGTTCTTGATGTGTCCCGGATAGGAGCCGTTGTACTGCGGGCTCACGAACCAGATGCCATCGGCTTCGCGCACGGCGGCACGGATGCGCTTGACGGATTCAGGCTCGGGGTCTTCGAGGTCCTGGTTCATCAGAGGAAGGTCGGCATAGTCGAGACGGGAGACCTCTGCCTTGCCCTCGAGGAGCTTCTCGATCTTCTCTGCAAGCTGCTCGTTGAAGCCGTTCTTGCGGAGCGTTCCTACAACGATCAAGATCTTCGGTTCTGCCATGGTGATCATTCCTTTCCTTCGGGCCGCATTGCGGCCCCTTTCTTGCTATATTCCCGATTCTCAGAGCCCGAACGCGTAGCTTGTCATGCTGATCGAGCCAAGGTTCTGGATATGGTTGAAGACTTCTGCCTCCTCGCCCTGGGCTGCGCCGAGGACGGTCACGAGCGGCAGGAAGTGGTCTGGCGTCGGCACGGCGTAGGCTGCCTCAGGGAGCCTCTCGAAGTCTATGACAGCGTCATCGTCGCGCTTCTTCACAGCCTCGAGGATCGCATCGTCGAAGCGGAGGTTCTTGGGCGTGCCATGCGGGTTTTCCCAGTCAGCCTCGCGCAGGTTGTGCACGACATTGCCGGAACCCAGGACGACAAAGCCCTCATCGCGCAGGGCGCTGAGCTTCTGTCCGACCTCATAGGCGTACTTGGCATTCTTGAGGCCATTCACGGAGAGCTCGACCACCGGGATGTCTGCCTCAGGCAGCATGTGATGGAGCGGCGTCCAGACGCCGTGGTCGATGCCCCAGGTATCGTCGACAGCGACATCATCTCCCAGAAGCTCGAGCACACGCTCGGTGAGCTCCTTCGAGCCAGAGGGACGGTAGTGGATTGCGTAGAGCTCAGGCGGGAAGCCGTACATGTCGTTTACCTGGCGGGGTGTCGGGTCTGACTGCACGAGCGTGCCGCGCGTGAACCAGTGGGCCGAGACGGCGAGGATTGCCTTCGGATGGTGTGCCTTGAGGCGCTCGCCGACAGAGGCCAGGCCTTCCGAGATTGCGTCATGCCTGAGTGCCATCATCGGGTCGCCGTGTCCGATGAAGAGGGCGGGCTGGCGTGTTTCGGTGCTGGTCGTGCTCATAAGTACCATCTCGCTTCCAGGTATCAATTCTGGACTTGCTTGTTGTCCTGTACTATAAATGACACTAAAGCGATAGCAATACTGTTTTTTCTCGCTACCTGGTATGTTTTCAGATACCTATGGCAGAAAGGAGATGGATATGGCACGACAGAAGCCAGAGCATTTCGGCACCTGCCCCTTCGTGACGGCACAGTGGGTGCTCCAGGGGAAGTGGACGATCGTGATCCTGCATCATCTGAGCGAAAGGACGCTCCGGTTCTCGGAGCTCCAGAGCAGGATGCCGCAGCTTACGCACTCGACGCTCTCTTCGCAGCTGAAGCAGCTCGAGGCAGAAGGGATGGTGAAGAGGACCGTCTATCCCGAGGTGCCTCCCCGTGTGGAGTATGAGCTCACGGAGCTTGGCCAGACCTTCCAGCCGGTGCTCGATGCGGTGGGCAGCTGGGGAGAGCGTTATATAGAATATCTTGATGCACAGGAGAAGAAGGAAGGCACGAAGGAGGACGTGAAATGACACCTGAGATGCTTGGCTATATCCTCATTCCGTTTGCTGGCACAAGCCTCGGTGCGGCGCTTGTCTTCTTCATGAAGGACGGGCTCTCCGAGAGGACGGAGCGCATCCTCGGGGGCTTTGCGGCAGGCGTGATGGTTGCAGCTTCGTTCTGGAGCCTCCTGGCCCCGGCGCTCGAGCAGGCGGAAGAGGCGCTCGGGAGCCTTGCCTTCATTCCCTGCGCGATAGGCTTCCTTCTCGGCATGGCCCTGCTTCTCATCCTCGATACGCTGACACCTCACATGCATCTCGATGGACAGGAGGAGGGCGTGAAATCTGGCCTTTCCCGCACGACGAAGCTCGTGCTTGCGGTCACGATCCACAACATCCCTGAAGGCATGGCGGTAGGTGTCGTCATGGCAGCGGTCCTCGAAGGCTCTGCCGGCGTCGGGCTTGCAGGCGCTGCTGCCTTGGCGCTGGGCATCGCTATCCAGAACTTCCCGGAAGGAGCCATCGTCTCCATGCCGCTTCGTGCTGAAGGCATGAGCAAGGCTAAGACGTTTGCGCTCGGCGTCCTTTCCGGCGCGGTCGAGCCCATTGCCGCCATCATCACCGTGGCGGCCTCTTCGGTCATCGTCTCGGCGATGCCGGTCCTTCTCTCCTTTGCAGCAGGCGCCATGATGTATGTCGTCGTGGAGGAGCTCATCCCGGAGATGAG
Organism: Olsenella sp. AGMB03486; assembly: GCF_040884255.1. Taxonomy (NCBI): domain Bacteria; kingdom Bacillati; phylum Actinomycetota; class Coriobacteriia; order Coriobacteriales; family Atopobiaceae; genus Olsenella; species Olsenella sp. AGMB03486. The sequence goes on along the minus strand of NZ_JBEVTM010000005.1, from coordinate 141,148 downwards.
CGAAGGGGAGCATTCGAACTGGGGGACCATCTCCTTTGCCCTTGGCTTTGTCGTCATGATGGTCCTCGATGTGGCGCTGGGATAGAAGGGGCGGAACAGCGAACGCAGAAGCTCTGACTTCTTTTGTCAGCGGAGTGTAAGGTATCGGCGAGCGGCTTACGATGGATTTACGCAATGCGTACAATTCCATTACGTAAGCCGCTTTTTGCACTTTTACATGCGGATGGATGAAGCCCGTGGAGGCAACCTTTGATTACCTTCTCGCAGTTCCTTGCTTTGGTCTCGGCCAACCCCTTCCTCGCTCTCGTGATCATCCTCGTTCTCGGCACCATCTTCGTGAATGGCGCGACGGATGCCGCGAATGCGATTGCAGAGCCGGTGGGCACACGCTCGATCAAGGTCGAGCATGCCGTTGCCATGTCCGTTGCCTGCAACTTCGTAGGCTTGGTAGCCATGACCATGATCTCGACAGCCGTGGCAGACACGATGTCCGATATGGTCGACTTCGGTGGCGATACCCATGCAGCGCTCATCGCCCTGGCTGCAGCCACGGTCGGCATCGTTGCCTGGGGTGTCGGTGCCTGGATCTTCGGCATCCCCACTTCCGAATCCCATGCCCTGATTGCAGGACTCACCGGTGCTGCCATCGCTGTCTCGGGCGGCGTCGAAGGCGTCAATTTCTCTGAATGGGCGAAGGTCATCTACGGCCTCGTGCTCTCGACCGTGCTCGGCTATCTTGCAGGCTGGGCCATCGCGAAGATCATCCCCTATGCCTGCCGGCATGCAGACCGAAGACGGGCCAACAACTTCTTTGGCACGATGCAGATTGCAGGTGCAGCGGGCGTTGCCCTCATGCACGGCGCACAGGATGGCCAGAAGTTCATGTCTACGGCAATGCTTGCCATCGCCCTCTCTGCAGGCACGAGCATCTCGGACCTTGGCGGCTTCCCGCTCTGGATCGAGGTCCTCTGTGCCGGCGTCATGGCGCTCGGCACGGCCGTGGGCGGCAAGCGCATCATCAAGAAGGTCGGCATGGAGATGGTGACGCTCGAGAAGTATCAGGGCTTTGCCGCCTCTGTCTCTGCAACGGCCTCGCTCTTCATTGCCACGGTCACCGGCCTTCCGGTCTCGACGACCCATACGAAGACCGCCGCGATCATGGGCGCCGGCGCTGCCAAGGACGTGCGCTCCGTGAACTGGGCCATTGCGAAGGACATGGTCTACACCTGGCTCTTCACGTTCCCGGGCTGCGGCATCATCGGCTTTGTCCTCGCCAAGCTCTTCCTCCTGTGGTTCTAGACGCGAATACCTATCTCGAAAGGAATGGTGGCCCATGGCCCGCATGAAGAAAGAAGATCCGTTCTACACGAAGCTCAAGGACTTTGCGGCTGCAATCGAGGAGTGCGCAGTCGACTACGAGAAGCTGATACGCGGCTATCCCGAGACGGAGATCATGATTCCGCAGATGAAGCTCCATGAGTCGGAATGCGACCAGCGCGTCCAGGCCATCATGAAGGAGCTCTATACGTCCTTCATCACGCCGTTCGACAGAAACGATGTAATGGACCTTGCCCTCAAGATGGACGACGTCGTCGACAACATGAAGGGCGTCTCGACGAGGCTCGATCTCTTCAACGTTTCCCATATGCGCTCAGAGGCTGTCCAGATGGCAGAGCTCACGCTCATCGCCGCCAAGCAGATGCATGAGATGATTGACCGGCTTCCGCACTACAAGGACGATCCGGAATGCATGCAGATAGCCATCTCGATGGGACACATCGAGGATGAGGGAGATTCCGTATACGAGAACGGCGTGAGGAAGCTCTTCCAGGAAGAGAAGGAGTCGAGACCAGGCCATATCGTGGGATGGCTCAGGATCTTCGACCGCATGGAGGAATGCCTGGACTCCATCGATGCGGTGGCAGGCGTTGTCCGCTCCATTGTCATGAAGTCTGCCTGATCTTCTGAGACATAGGAAACGTATCGAGGGGTGCCGGAAGGTGCCCCTTTCTCTGTTCCGGACATGCTTGGTATATGCTTGATGACCTATGCAGGCAAGGAGGACACATGAGCCGCGTGGCAGACGAGATGGACGATCTTTTCGACGAGGAAGAAGGGGAGAGCCTGGACGTTCTCCTCATGGCAGAGGATGCCGACATCTCCGGCTGCGTGTTTGCGCGCGAGACGCTTTCCGGATCCTTTGGCCATGCAGAGTTCGAGCGCTGTACGTTCCGCCAGGTCTCGTTTGCAGATACCCGCTGGGCACGGGCAAGCTTCGATGGCTGCACGTTCTCGTCCTGCGACTTCACGGGTGCGCATATGGCAAGAAGCTTCCTGCGTGATTGCAGGCTTTCTGACTGCCGCTTCACGGGAGCAGACTTCCATGGGTCCTATATCGAGCGCGTCTCGTTCAGATCGTGCCTTCTGGGCTATGCCAACCTCTCCGAGTCGAAGGCACAGCATGTGAAGTTCGTCTCTTCCGCACTCCGGGAGGCAAGCCTCGACCATATGAAGGCGAAGAGCCTCGCATTTGAAGATGCCGACCTCACGCGTGCCGAGCTCTTCGGCACGAGCCTCAAGGGCTGCGACCTCTCATCCTCCACGATCGACGGCATCCGCATCTCCGATACGTTTGCAGAGCTCAAGGGAGCTTCTGTCTCGCTCGGCCAGGCGCCGCTTGTCCTTGCGATCCTGGGTGTGCGGGTGAAAGAGCTCTGATCTGGTAAGCGGAGAAATTTCCCGAAGGGCTGAATTAATCGGCAGACGGCTCTACGTGCGCATTTGCGTGAGGAAACGCTTCCAGCGTGCTATCGTGGCCACGGTGGAAGCTATCTGTACAGGCGGCGATGCCTGCCTGTTTCTATCGGAAAGGGATGTTGCTCCATGGAGAAGAAGATGCATACCCGCAAGGTCGTGATCGTCGGCGCTGGCCGCGTCGGTTCGCACTGCGCGCTCTGCCTGATGTTCCGTCACCTCGTGAACCAGATCGTCCTCATCGATGTGAACCGCGAGGCTGCGGAGGCCCAGGCCATGGACCTGCAGGATCTTGCAAGCGGCCTCGGCGAGTCGTTCGAGATTCGTGCCGGAGACTACTCCGACTGCGCCGATGCCCATTTCGTTATCATGACTGCCGGCAGGAGCAGGAAGCCGGGCCAGACCCGTCTCGAGATGCTCGGCGCCACGATGCAGGTCCTTGACGGCATCGTCCCCCAGATCCGCGACTCCGGATTCCAGGGCATCCTGATCTCCGTCTCGAACCCCTCCGACATCGTCGCAGAGTACCTGTACCGCACGATGAAGCTGCCGCGCGGCCACGTGTTCGGCACGGGTACGGCACTCGACTCTGCCCGCCTGCGCGGCATCATCGGCCGCGAGATCGGCGTCGATTCGCGCCAGGTCAATGCGTTCTGCATGGGCGAGCATGGCGATTCGTCGTTCATCCCGACGTCGCACATCTCCGTCGGCGGCATCCAGCTCCGCGAGTACCTGTCGATGAGGAAAGGCGGAGAGAGCCAGCTCGACTTCGACGATATCAAGAAGCAGGTCAAGGAGGCCGGCAGCCGCATCGTGAAGGGCAAGGGCTGCACGGAGTTCGGCATCGCCTCCATCGTGAGTCAGATCATCATGTCGATCCTGCACAACGAGCGTGCCGTCATCCCTCTGTCGGCTCACCTCGAAGGCGAGTACGGCGAGTCCGGCATCTCGATCGGCGTGCCCTGCATCCTGTCCGACCAGGGCGTCGAGCAGGTGCTCGAGATCGACCTCACCTACGATGAGCGCCGTGCCATGAGGAGAAGCTGCGACATCGTCCGCGAGAACCTCGACAAGGTGTTCCCCGAAGCCTGAGGGAGGCACAAGGAAGAGCGGGAGGGCTTCCGGCATCTGCCGGGAGCCCTCTTCATGATGTGGAGGAAGATCTTCTGTTCGCGAGGATGATTCCTGCTGCAATCAGGACAAGGGCAAGCGCCGTTGCGGGGCCGACAGGCGTGCCCTCGCTGCCGATTGTCGCGAGCGAGAGCGCGACGCCGAAGACAGGAATCAGGAACTGGTAGGGCGCGATGCGGGAGATATCGTTGTCCCTGAGAAGAAGGCTCCACGAAGAGAAGCCGACAGCGGATACCACCGCAAGCCAGACAAGGACCGCAAGCTCTGCGAAGGTGGCTATCTCGAGCCTGCCGCCGAGGATGAGCCCCGCCGCCAGAAGGCAGGCTCCGCCCAGCATGAACTGAAGGCCGCAGAGCTTGAGGGGGTCCTCTGACTGTGCCTTCTTCCTCATGAGCGCGGTCGCTGCTGCACCTGCGACGGAGGAGGCAAGCATCAGGGTCTCGCCCCAGCCGAAGCGGCTGGACTGCCCGATGCCTCCGGTCGCGACCAGGAGGCCGGCAAAGCCGCAGAGACAGCCCAGGGCCTTGTTCAGGGTCATCTTCTCCAGACGGAAGACGAAGCAGGAGGCCAGAAGCATCATGAAGACGCCTGCACCCGACGCGATGGAGCCCGAGACGCCTGTTGCATGGGCAAGGCCGACATATCCCAGAAGCTGCTGGGCGAAGACCTGGAAAAATCCGATCTGGGCAGCAGCGCGAAGCTCGGCCGGGGTGGCGTGCCAGCTGCCGGTCCTTGCGCCCTGGAGGACATAGACGATGATGCCGCCCAGGACAAAGCGCGGTCCGGCAAAGACGAGCTGGTCCGCAACGTCGGCAGAGGAGATGCCGAGGAGCGCATAGCCGATGCGGATCGCAGGAATCGCAGATCCCCAGAGGGCACAGCTGAGGACTGCAAGGGCAGAGACGGCATAGGCAGAGGAGAGCCTCTTTCTGCCCGAGATGCTCATCCTCGGCTCCTGAGGGTGGAGGCGAAGGCGGAAAGCTCGTCTGCATCCTCCATCTTCGTAGCCCAGCTTGTGACGAAGCGGACGATCCTTCTGCCATCGGGCAGGACGGAGATGGTCTCGGCGCCGCAGGCGCCACGGAAGGCTTCCTCCTCCTTTTCGTCCACATAGAAGAAGAGCTGGTTCGAGTCATGTCCGCCGAAGGGCTCGAAGCCAAGTGCGGACAGGCCTTCGAAGAGCCGCTCTGCGCTTCTGTTCGCCTGGCGCGCATAGCGGAGCCAGGGGAGGTCTCCATCTTCGTCCGGCGTGAAGGCGCGCTCGAACTGGACGCCCAGAAGCCTCCCTTTTGCCATGAGGCCGCCGCGCTCCTTCTGGACATAGGGGAACGCTTCCTTGAGGCGTTCGTCCGTGAAGACCAGCGCCTCTCCGAACAGGAGCCCATCTTTCGTGCCGCCAAGCGTGAAGGCGGCCGCGCGCTTCGCGATGTCTTCGAGCGCAAGGTCTGCGTCCCGGGCTTCGAGGGCGCTTGCAAGGCGTGCGCCGTCCACATAGATCGGGATATCGTGTGCATCTGCCCAGTCTGCCAGCGCAAAGAAGCGCTCGTGGGACCAGACGCCGCCGATCTCGGTCGTGTCGGCGATGTAGATGAGCGCCGGCTTTGTCATGTGCCTGCCGCCAGCCATCTGGCGCCCATAGACACGCTCAGCCGCATCGGGGGAGACGAATCCGTCTGTATCGTCAGTGAGCAGGATCGTCCTTCCGGCTGCTGCGACAGCTCCGGTCTCATGTGTCGCGATGTGGGCAAGCGGGGTCGCAATGACGCCTTCCCAGTCGCGGAGCATGCCTGCGATCGCAATGAGGTTCACGGAAGTGCCGCCGGCACAGAACTCGACCGCAGCATCGGGAAGGCCGACCGCTTCGCGGATGAGCGCGCGGGCACGCTCGCAGTGGATATCTCCTTCCGTGTAGCCGGGGCACTGCTCCTCGTTCGTGTCGATCAGGGCCTGGAGCACCTCTGGGGCAGCACCTTCCGAATAGTCGTTCCTGAACATGCGCATGGAAAGATCCTTCCTGTCGTTTTGGCTATCGTAGCAGGACAGCTGCGGAAAATGGCGGAACCTGCGTGGCCATGAGGAACTTGATGGCAGGGCACTGAGATGTAGGCGACGTGCCGTCTTTGTTTCAGAGCTGTTCCACCTACCGCCACATTATGGTTACGGTTGTAGACTCTTCACACAATCGGAGCCGGGCAAGAAGGGCTGGCTCCCGAGTCGATTGCGTGAGGAGCGTGTCATGGTTCAGAAGAAGGACATCGACTGGCAGAGCCTCGGCTTTGCATATCAGCCGACCGATTACAGCTACGTCTCGAACTATAAGGATGGTGCCTGGGACGAGGGCGGCCTTACCCCTGACCACACTGTCACGCTTTCCGAGTGCGCAGGCCTGCTTCACTACTGCCAGGAGGTCTTCGAGGGCCTCAAGGCCTATACGACCAAGGATGGCCGTGTCGTCTGCTTCCGCCCCGATCAGAACGCCCACCGCATGCACGATTCCGCAAAGCGCATCGTTATGCCGCCGTTCCCTGAGGACCGTTTCGTCGAGGCAGTCGACGAGGTCGTCCGTGCCAATGCAGCCTGGGTGCCGCCTTTCGGCACGGGCGCAACGCTCTATATCCGTCCGCTCATGTTCGCCACGGGCAATGTCATCGGCGTCAAGCCTGCTGACGAGTACCAGTTCCGCATCCTCGTGACGCCGGTCGGCGCTTACTACAAGGGCGGCGTGAAGCCGGTCAAGGTGCAGGTCTCCGAGTACGACCGTGCAGCACCCCACGGCACCGGCAACATCAAGGCTGGCCTGAACTACGCTATGTCGCTCTATCCGTCTGTCCTGGCGCACAAGGCAGGCTATGCGGACAATATGTTCCTGGATCCGCAGACCCGCACCTACGTCGAGGAGTCCGGCGGCGCGAACTTCCTGTTCGTCGACAAGGAGGGCACGCTCGTCGTTCCGAAGAGCGCCACGAACTCCATCCTGCCGTCCATCACCCGCCGCTCGCTCGTCGATGTGGCTGAGCACTACCTTGGCATGAAGGTTGTCCAGCGCCAGGTACGCTTCGACGAGATCGGCAACTTCGTCGAGTGCGGCATGTGCGGCACCGCAGCTGTCATCTCGCCGGTGGGCGAGGTCGACAACGGCGACGAGAAGATCGTCTACGGCATGGATCACGTCGGCCCTGTCATGAAGAAGCTCCGCGAGACGCTTACCGGCATCCAGTCCGGCGAGATCGAGGACAAGTTCGGCTGGGTCCACGAGATCAAGGTCGACTAGCTTCAGGATTCACGGCACTTTCGGGCGCTCTGCTTCGGCAGGGCGCCTTTTCGTATGTGTCCAGGCCCTTTCTGTTCCGGCTATGCCAAACTGCCCTGATTTGTCGCGCTTCCAGGCTGAAAAGTGCCATACAGTTGAGGGACCTAAGGCACCCTACGAAGGAGAGGTCTGGCAATGAGCAGCTTCATCAAGGAATTCAGGGAGTTCGTGTCCCGCGGCAATGTGATGGATATGGCAGTCGGCATCATCATCGGCGGCGCGTTCACGAACATCGTGACATCGCTCTGCACGAACATCATCAATCCTCTGATCTCCTTCATCTCCGGCGGCGGCGCTGAGGTCACAGGCCTCGTCGTGCCGGGCACCTCCATCGACTTCGGTGCCTTCATCACGGCTGTCATCAACTTCTTCATCGTCGCCTTCATCGTCTTCTGCATGGTCAAGGCCATGAACCGCTTCAAGGAGGCAGAGGACAAGCTCTTCCACACGAAGGAGGAAGAGGTCGAGAAGAAGGCACCGAAGTGCCCGCACTGCCTCGAGGAGGTCAAGGAAGGCGCCACGAGGTGCCCGCACTGCGGCGGCGAGATCCCTGGCGGCGCCCACGCCGAGTAGCGGCACAGGAAAGATCGTTCTGCTGTCGATGCCTGTCCCTCATGTGGGGCAGGCATCGTGCATGATGGGGGAATGAGGCGAAAGCGCTATACTTGCGAGCGGCCGTGGAAGGCAGGAAGCAGGAGCTCCTCTGTTTGTGGCCACGGCTGAGAGCATGCTTCAGCATGCAGGAAGGAGCCTTTGATGGCACAGAAGATTCAGGGTACCGAGGACCTCTATGGCGGATACATGCGCAGCTGGCAGCATATGCAGGATGTCGCACGCGACCTCTTCGGCACCTATGGCTTCGATATGATCGAGACGCCTGCCATCGAGCAGGTCGATACGTTCGTCCACGGCATCGGCGAGTCGACGGATGTCGTGCGCAAGGAGATGTTCCGCGTCGTCTCGGGCGCCCTCTTCGAGAACCTGCTCGAGGCAGGCACGGAGAAGGGACTCAAGCCGAAGCAGCGCATGGCCATGAGGCCGGAAGGCACGGCAGGCGTCGTGCGTGCCGCTGTGGAGAACAACTTCGTGCCGCAGGGAGCGGCGCCTGCGAAGCTCTGGTATGCGGAAGCGATGTTCCGTGGCGAGCGTCCGCAGAAGGGACGCCTGCGCCAGTTCCACCAGGTCGGCGTCGAATGGCTCGGCGCGGCAGATCCTGCAGCCGATGCTGAGTGCATCATCATGCTCATGGAGTTCTACAAGCGCCTCGGCTTCGATCCGTCGAAGCTCAGGCTCTCGATCAATTCGATGGGCGATGCAGCCTGCCGTCCTGCCTACCGCGAGAAGGTGCGCCAGTTCATCTATGACCACAAGGACGAGATGTGCGAGGACTGCCTCGAGCGTGCCGACATCAACCCGCTCAGGAGCTTCGACTGCAAGAACGACCACTGCCGTGAGGTCATGAAGTCTGCACCGCTCGTGACAGACAACCTCTGCGACGACTGCCGCGAGCACTACGAGAAGGTCAAGAAGTACCTCGACGAGGCCGGAGTTGCCTACGTCGAGGATCCGACGCTCGTGCGCGGCCTTGACTACTATACGCGCACGGTCTTCGAGGTCGAGGCGACCGATGCCGGCGTCGGCGCTATCGGTGGCGGCGGCCGCTACGATGGCCTCATGGAGCTCGAAGGCGGAAAGCCGACGCCGGGCATCGGCTTTGCCGTGGGCTTCGAGCGCATCGCGCTTGCGCTTGCCGCCCAGGGCAGCACGCTCGAGACGCCGGAGCCTGAATGCATCTATGTGGCAGGCACGTCGGCAGAGGAGCGCGAGGCTGTCTTCGAGGCGACGCTCGCCTTGAGGAACGCCGGTGTCCGTGCGGAGGCTGACTACCAGGGACGCTCGCTCAAGAGCCAGTTCAAGCAGGCAGACAAGCTCCATGCACGCCTCTGTGTCGTTATCGGTCCGGACGAGGTCGCAGCAGGCGAGGCGACGCTGCGCGATATGGATACGCACGAGCAGGTGCAGGTGCCCTTCGAGAGTCTGGCTGACGCCGTGAAGGCCCGTCTCGCCTAAAAGAGAGAAGCAGCATCTTGATGCTCCCGCCAGCACGCTGCCGGCGGGAGCTTTCTTGTGCCCAGACAGGATGAGCAAGCGTTTTCCGCAAGCGGTTTTGATTGCCAAGAGGATGGCTTCCCTGTGTCCGCTCTGCTATAAAAAAGGAGCAGACCCGACGCAATTCAGAAAGGCCACGCATGCATATCCCCGAAAACTATCTGAGCCCTTCGACCTGCGGCGTGCTCGCCGCTGCCATGGTCCCCGTCTGGGTCCATGCCACAAGGCGCGTGCGCGAGACCGTGCCGAAGGACAAGATGCCTCTTCTGGGCCTCGCTGCTGCCTTCAGCTTCCTCGCGATGATGTTCAATGTGCCGATTCCCGGAGGCACGACAGGGCACGCCGTGTGCGGCACCCTGATCGCGATACTCTTTGGCCCCTGGGCAGCGACGATTGCGCTCTCGGTTGCGCTCGCGCTCCAGGCCATCCTTTTCGGCGATGGCGGGATTCTGGCATTCGGCGCAAACTGCTTCAACATGGCCTTCGTCCTGCCGCAGGTGGGGTATGGCATCTATACCTGGCTCATGCACCGGAAGAAGGGTGCGTCTTCGTTGAGATCCGAGCTTGTGGCTGCAGGCATTGCCTCCTACGTCGCAATCAATGCAGCGGCGCTCTCAGCTGGCATCGAGTTCGGCATCCAGCCCCTCCTCTTCACGGATGCTGCCGGCAACGCGCTCTATTGTCCTTATCCGCTCTGGGTCTCGGTCCCTGCGATGCTTGCAGGGCACCTCACGGTGGCGGGCGCTGCCGAGGCAATCTTCACGGTCGGCATCCTGGCCTATGTGAGGAAGGCTGCCCCTTCCTTCGGAATCGAGGGGCTCGGTGCGGCGGACAAGGACGCCTCCCGCTCGAGCAGGGCGATGGCAGCCTTGATGTGTGCCCTCATCGTGCTTGTGCCGCTCGGCCTTCTGGCCGAAGGCGATGCGTGGGGAGAATGGGCGCCCGAAGATGTGAGCGCTGCGGTCGGTTATGCACCTCGAGGCCTTTCCTCTGGCTGGATGTGGGAGGCGCTCATTCCTGACTATTCGTTCGGGGCGCTTCCAGACTGGGCTGGCTATGTCCTTTCTGCCGTGATTGGCGCCGCCGTGCTCGTGATCGTGTTCCGGCTTCTCGCAGCAGGAGGAAAGCAGAAGGTCGATTTTGGCACGCGATAGGGAAGAGGCACGGGAGCTGCCTGAGTGGCTGCTGACAGATGAGCGCTACGAGCCTGCAGCTGACAGGGATTCATTCATACGCAAGAGCATGGAGGCCGTGGCAGGGGTCCTGGCACGCCTGAGGCTTGATGGAGGCAGGCCCTGGGCGCTCTCTCCCTCTGCTCCCGTGAAGCTCGCGCTTGGCCTTCTTGCCATCATCCTCGGCTCCTGTGCCACGAACTTCGCATTCACGCTTCTGCTTCTTGCTGTCACGCTCGTGCGCATGGCGCTGCTGCCGCAGAAGGCGCTTTCGCGCTGCTTGAAGACATCTGCGGGAGCAGCCATCCTGAGTGCCCTCCTGATGCTTCCAGCCATCCTTCTGGGACAGGCGAGCTCGGCGCTTCTTATCGGCACGAAGGTCTTCGTCTCGGTCTCGATCGCAATGATCGTGGCGCTCTCGACGCCGCTCTCCGAGCTCACCGGGGCGCTTCGCGCCTTCCATGTGCCGAATGTCTTCATCCTGACTGTCGAGCTGGCATTGAAGAGCATCTATGACCTCGGACAGACGGCGCTCGAGGTGCTCGGGTCCCTGAAGATGCGAAGCGTCGGCAGGAACCACGAGAAGGGAAGCGCCCTGGGCGGCGTCGGCGGCGTCGTGCTCCTGAAGGCGCAGCAGGCAGCGAAGACGACCTCGGATGCCATGCGCTGCCGCGGCTTCGAGGGGGACTATATCGTGCCCGACACGCTCGCATTCCGTCCGGCCGATGCGCTCTGGGCGGCAGGCGCCATCCTGCTTGTGGTGGCTTTCCTTGTGCTCGAAGGCGTCCTCTAGGCTGTCTGGTCCTCTGCGTTCTTGAAATAGTCGGGGAAGGCAGAGAGGACCTCTTCCTTTTCGTCGAGCATCACATGGAGATGGTGTTCGACGAGGTAGGCTGCCTCTTCGGGATCGTGGTGCACGAGGGCGCCAAGGAGCTGCTCGTGCTCGTCCAGGATGGACTGCCAGCCGAGGCCGCGTGCCTTCACATGGAGCCAGCGGAAGCGGTCGAGGTCGACAGCGCCGCGTGCAAGCCAGGCCCACTCGTAGGTCCTGCCGGCAATCGTATAGATCGCTTCGTGCATCGCGTTGTCTGCATCGAAGAAGGCCCTCTGGTCATGGCTCCTGACGGCTGCCTTCTGCGCTTCGATCGTGGCGCGCATGCCCGAGAGGCTCTCTTCCGTGCAGCGTGCTGCTGCCTCGCGCACGACAGGACGCTCGATATTGAGGCGCAGGAAATGGGCGCTCTTGGCCGCATCCATATCGATGAGGGAGACATAGCTGCCGCTCTTGGCCTTCGTATAGACAAGGCCTTCCTGCTGCAGGCGCACGATTGCCTCGCGTACCGGCGTCCTGCCGACGCCGAAGGTCTCGCGCACATCCTTGGCAGAGAGGCGCTGTCCGGGAAGATACTCGAACTCGATGATGCCGCGCTTCAGGCGCTCGTATGCCTCGTCCTGCTGCTTGTCGGGAAGCTCGGCTGCTTCCTGGCGCTCTTCGACCTGCTCTGTCGTCCCTGCCATGGATGGAATCTCCTCTCGTACCTTTCTCGGCTAGCATACCACGCAAACTAGCATCCAAGAAATAGAGAGAGCTGCATCTGTCGGCCAAACGGCGGCATTCGGGCAATTACTTGTGCGTCAGCAGGAAAGACGCGGGCTGCAGCTGAGGCAGCTCCTGAATATCCGTTCGCATAGATTTCCTCCATCTGGCAAGATTTCCTCTATACAACGGATAACTAACATGCTAGATTTGGAATCGTTGAGAGAGACAGAGCCGCAGGAGCCCAGAGGGGCAGGCGGATCTGCGCCGGAAAGGATGGAGCATGAAGCTTGAAGGCAAGGTTCTGACCTTCGGAGAGATCATGATGAGGCTGTCGCCTCCCGATCATCTACGCCTTGAGCAGGCAAATTCGTTCGATGTGCGGTATGGCGGGGCAGAGGCGAACGTCGCGTTCTCTCTGGCATATCAGAAGGATGATGCAGCATTCGTCTCCATCGTGCCGGAAAGCCGCATCGGCGACTGCGCATTGAGGAGCCTTTCTGCCTACGGCGTCGACGTGAGCCGCGTCGTGCGCAAGGGCGACCGTCTCGGCAGCTACTTCTTCGAGATCGGCGCTTCCGAGCGCTCGAATGGCTGCGTCTATGACCGCAAGTACTCCGCGATGAATCTCGGATCCCACACGGACTTCGACTGGGATGAGATTCTCGACGGCGTCAGCGTCTTCTATGTGAGCGGCGTCACGCCGGCTGTGTGCCCGGAGATGGCAGAGGCCGCTTATGAGGCACTGGCGGCTGCAAGGAAGCACGGCATCGTGACCGTCGCCGACCTCAACTACCGCAAGCTCTGGACGCCAGACGAGGCAAAGAAGTTCTGGAAGCGTGCCCTTCCGCTCGTCGATATCTGCATCGCAAACGACGAGGATGCCCCTTCCTGCCTTGGCATCTCCTATGGCTCGGGCTCCCTTGCCACGGGCATCGAGGAGAAGGATGCCTACGTCCAGATTGCAGACGAGCTTGTCCGCACCTACGGCGTCAAGATGGTCGCTTCCGTCATCCGCGACATCCGCTCCGTCGAGGACTCCGACTGGATGGGCATGATCTATGCAGACGGGAAGGCGCACTTCTCTTCGGTGCATCACATGCATGTGCTCGAGGGGGTCGCTGGAGGCGATGCCTTCGCAGCAGGCCTCATCCACGCCCTGCTTCACGGGATGGACTACGATGCAGCTGCATCCTACGCGATTGCCGCATCCGTCCTGAAGCTCACGATCAAGGGCGATTCGAACTTCGCCACGGCAGAGGATATCGCAGCGGTAGCTGCAAAGGGTGCAGGTCTCAGGGTCAGCCGCTAGAAAACAAGTGAGGAGACAGATATGTCTTACATGGATTCTTTCTACGAGAATGTCGAGAAGATGGGTGTCGTGCCTGTCGTCGTGCTGGACAAGGCAGAGGACGCAAAGCCGCTTGCCGAGGTCCTCGTCGAGGGCGGCCTTCCTTCTGCCGAGGTGACGTTCCGCACGGACGCCGCCGCCGAGTCGATCAAGATCATGGCAGACGAGTGCCCTGACATCATGGCCGGTGCTGGCACCGTGCTCACCGTCGAGCAGGCAAAGCGTGCTGTCGACGCAGGTGCCAAGTTCATCGTCTCCCCGGGCTACAACATGGACGTCGTCGAGTGGTGTCTCGACAACAAGGTTCCGACCATCCCGGCAGGCGTCACCCCGACCGAGGTCACGGCTCTCGTGAATGCAGGCCTCGAGGTCACGAAGTTCTTCCCGGCTGCCCAGTATGGCGGCCTTGCCACGATCAAGGCGCTTGCCTCCGTCTTTGTGGGCCATAGGTTCATGCCGACAGGAGGCGTGAATGCCCAGAACCTCGCAGCCTACCTCGCAGATCCTGCCATCATCGCCTGCGGCGGCACCTGGATGGTCAAGCCCCAGATGATCCGCGAGCACCGCTTCGACGAGATGCTCGCCCTCACGAAGGAAGCGGCCGAGATCGTCCGCTCCACCCGCGCATAGCCCCTCTTCCTGGCTTCCTCCTTTCCCCCAGGAAGAGCCGTACAAGCTTTGAAGGCGCCCTCCGGACTGATTGCATCCGGAGGGCGCCTTCATGTGCATAGAAGGAGGATCGGCTGAGGCAATAGGCAGCAGAGGCTGCTTCGTGCCTGGAAAGGATTTCTGGAGGCAGAGGCGATGCCATGGCCCTTGAAGAGCCTGCTTCGCCCTGTCTGCTCCTGCTCGTCTCGGAGAGGGGGAGAGCAGGCCTGCTCCTGCCAGCTCTCCTGTTCCAGGAGAGGATGGGAGCCGAGATGGAGTTCCCCTCTGCAAGGCAAGGGAGCTGAGAGCAATGCAGCCTCCCCGGACGTGCCGGAGAGGCTGCAGGCAATAGATGCTTTGGTTAGGACGTGCTAGGCAGCAAGCGGAAGCTGTGCAGGCTGTGCCACGTCGTCCGTCGTGAGGCCAAGGAGCTGGCCTGGCGTCTTCTTCACGAAGCTCTTGTCGTGGTGCACCGCATAGGAGATGAGGAGCGTCCAGAGCGGCAGGAGGTAGAGGAAGCAGGCGAAGACGACCGAGGTCGAAGGGGCACCGATGAAGGAGAGCACAGCCACGCAGGAGAGGCTCCAGGGGATGATGCCGGCAAGGACGACTGCGCTGTTCTCGAGGTCGAGGGCAAGTGCGGTGCCGGTGCCCTCGGTCGGGCGGCAGATCTGGTCGGTCAGCATGATCGAGAGCGTCTGGTTGCAGGCCATGCAGTTCGCGATGAAGCTCGTCACGAGGACGCCGAGGAAGGGCGTCGAGCGGTTCGAGAGCTCCCAGACCTTCGAGCAGACGCCACGCAGAAGCCCCGTCCCATCGAAGATGCCCGAGTAGGTCGAGCTCACAAGGATGATCGAAGCGACGTTCATCATTGACAGCACCCCTCCGCCATCAAGCATCGAGGCGATCGTGCGGTCCGTCGACGTATAGCCGAAGATGAGGAGGCCTGGAAGATCCTGAGGTGCCACGCCCTGGACAGCTATGCAGATGATGCAGGCAAGCACGAGCGATGCAAGCATCGTCTTCTTGACGGGAACGCGCATGAGCGAGAGGACGACGATTGCAAGGGCAGGAATGGCAAGGACCCAGCCCATGTGGAACGAGCGGGAGAAGATGGATGCCATCTGCGGCATCGAGGAGGCGTGCTGCGTCGTGAAGCCGAAGGCTGCATAGATGAGGCAAGTGAGCGCGAAGGGCACGGCAGCTGTCTTTGCCATCCTGAGCACGTTCTTCGTGACTTCGGTCTTCGTGAGACCGGCAACGAGGAGGGCAGAGCCGCTCATCGGGCTCATGCGGTCGCCGAAGAAGGAGCCGGCAAGGATTGCGCCGCCTGTGAGGACCTTGTCTGCACCCATTGCCGATGCGATCGTCATGCAGATGACGCCCATCGTCGCAGCGGTGCCGGTCGAGGTGCCCATGAGGGTGGACATGAGGCAGCAGGCAAGGAAGGTCATGAGGATGAAGATGGGAGGGGTCATGAGGCTTGCGCAGACGCTCACGGTATAGGGGATCGTGCCCGAAGCCCTCCATGCCGCGCACATCATGCCGACGATGAGGTAGAGGATGAGGACATCGCGGACAGACTTCATGCCACTTCCTGCCATGTGCGCTACCTCGCGGACGCTGTGGCCCTGCTTCAGCGCATAGCCGGAGAAGAGGGCAAGGCCCGCTACGAGGATCCAGACGATGGGCACGCCAGCTGCAATGCCTGCGACAAGCATCGCGGCAAAGACGGCGAGTACGATGGATTCTGTCATGGCGGACCTTCCTGAGAGCATTTCTTTCCTGAGCGCGAAAAGCAGGATAGGACCCTTGAAACAATGAGTCCAACTGTTATATTCGGTTATGAATACAAAGAAATCTTGTAACTCGACAGTTCCTTTGTTTCGGGCACGTTTCCGCAGGTCACAGACAGTCCGTCTCTCTGCTGTCGGAAACAGGACGCATGGAATGAGGCACTGTCTGCATAGAGGCAAGGAGACTCTGTGAACTTCTCTACCATGAGCTACTTCATTGCGCTTGCAGAGGAGCGCAGCTTCACGAAGGCCTCCTCGCGCCTCGGCATCACCCAGCAGACGCTCTCGGCCCATATCGCAGGCGTCGAGCATGAGCTCGGCGTCCGTCTCATCATCCGCAAGGTGCCGCTCGAGCTCACCTATGCGGGCGGGGTCTTCTTGGGCTATGCCCGCAGGATGCAGGACCTCGAGCGCTCGATGCAGCAGGAGTTCCAGGACATCGCAGGAGATGAGCGTGGCCTTCTCCGTGTCGGCATCGCCTCGACCCGCTCCCATTTCATCATGCCCCGCTCGATCGCTGCCTACCAGCGCAGGCGCCCCGGCATCGAGGTGGATCTCGTCGAGGAGGAGAACGAGGAGCTCATCGAGAGCCTTCAGGCAGGGCAGCTCGACCTGATTGTTGCGACCGTGCCAAAGGATATCCCCGGCCTTTCCGTCCAGGATCTCTACCGGGAGGAGGTCGTGCTTGTCGTTGCAAAGGAGCTCCTCTCGAAGCTCTATCAGGGCCATGAGGATGAGGTCGTAGCTGAGGTGGAGAGGAAGGGCACGCTCCAGCCTCTTGCCGACTGCCCGTTCCTGCTCTTGGGCAAGCGCGACATTCCGGGAGATCTGGCACGCCAGGCCTTCCGCGAGTCGGGCATCACGCCGACAATCCAGGTCACCTCGTCCAATACGGAGACCCTGCTCGACCTCTGTGCGAAGGGGGCAGGTGCCTTCTTCTGCCCGAGGAGGCTCGTCTTCTCCTCTCTTTCAGAGGAGGAGCAGACGCAGGTCCGGCTCATCCATCTCGGAGACAAGGCGCTCTACTGGATCAACGTTGCCTGGAGGAAGGCAGACCATATCTGGAGCGCGACCGAAGCCTTCTACAAGACGCTCGCCGAAGAAGTGGGAGAGATGCACCATGAGGGATAAGGATATGCGTCCGTACCATATCGCCGAGGCTGATGACGCAAGGGTCTCATTCGTTGTGGATGCGGACGTGACAGCAGATGCGCTCCTCGAGGCTGCCGGCGTCTCGAAGACGCAGAGGAAGGAGATCTTTGAGGAGAGGCGCCTCTCGAGAGATGCCGGGCCGCTCAGGCCAGCAGATGCCCTGGATGCAGGAGATCTGGTCGAGCTTGTCCTCAGGAAGGACGCAGCAGAAGGTCCCGATGCGCCGGCTGCAGCAGCGCGTGCTGCCGATATCCTCTTCGAGGATGCGTTCCTGCTCTGCGCCGACAAGCCTTCTGGCATCCTCGTGCATTCGGATGGGACAGGCGGCAAGACGGATACGCTCACAGCGCGTGTCAGGAAGCATCTTGAGGAAGAAGGCAGGAGCGCCTCTGCCCAGGCTGTGCAGCGGCTCGATGAGGATACGACAGGGTGCGTCCTCTTCTCGCTTGCCCCGGAGTTTCAGGGAGGCCTGGACACGCTTGTCGCAGGGCATGCAATGGAGAAGCTCTATCTGGCCTGCGTGCGGGGATCTTTGCCTGAAGGGCCGCATGTGATTGCAGCGCCTCTCGGGCGCGACCGCCACGATGCAAGGCGCATGCGCGTCTCTCCTTCCGGCAAGGATGCGAAGACCACGGTTTGGAGGCTCCTTCGGAAGGGCGGCCTCACGCTTGCCCTCGTCTCGCTCGGCACCGGCAGGAAGCACCAGATCCGCGTGCATCTGGCCTCTGAGGGACACCCGATCCTGGGGGATGCGCTCTACGGGATGAGGGGCGGACACGAGCGCTTCGGCCTTCAGCTCCACTGCTGGCGGGAGTCGTTTGTCCATCCTGTGACAGGGGAGAAGCTCTCCGCCACGGCCCCTGTGCCTGAGAGCTTCCGTTCGCTCTTCGGAGGCAACGAGATAGAGCGTGCACTCGCAGCATGGGAGTCGCGGAAACGATGAGACGCCAAGCTGGAAAGTGCAGGTTTTTGCATCCTTGAGCACGCTTTGCCTTCCTGAGTTCGGTAGACTTGGAAACAGGGAAGCAACGTAAATCTGTTCCAATGCTCGGAGAGGGGCATTCATGGCTGACACCATGCGTGGCGTCTATACGAACCTGACGGCAATCCGCCGGTCCGTATTCCGCGAAGTAGCAAAAGTCATCTACGACAACGGCAGGAATCCGAACTGGACGCTTGCTGACTTCGACAAGGCATTCGAGGAGCTGCCGTACAAGATCATTCCGGGAGACGTGGCCACCTACCGCGAGTCCGTGTTCCTCGAGCGTGCCATCGTCTCGGAGCGCATCCGTCTGGCTGCAGGCCTTTCGCTCCAGGGCGTCGACAGGCCGGCGCATATCTCGGATGGCCTCGCTGATGCCGCAGGTCCTGAGCACTACTACGAGCCGCCTCTGATCAACGTGATCAAGTTCGCCTGCAATGCCTGCAAGGACAACATCTACGAGGTCACGAACATGTGCCAGGGCTGCCTTGCGCACCCCTGCCGCGAGATCTGCCCGAAGAAGGCCATCTCCTTCAAGGACAAGAAGGCCTTCATCGACCAGGACCTCTGCATCCACTGTGGCATGTGCGCCCGCACCTGCCCGTACCATGCCATCTATCACTACGTGCGCCCGTGCGCTGACGCCTGCGGCATGCATGCCATCGGCTCCGATGCACAGGGACACGCAGAGATCGACCAGGACAAGTGCGTTGCCTGCGGCCAGTGCCTCATCAACTGCCCGTTCGGCGCTATCGCAGACAAGTCCCAGATCGTCCAGGTCGCCATGGCCATCCTGGCAGGCCAGGAGGTCATCGCAATCGTCGCCCCTGCCTTCGTCGGCCAGTTCGGCGGCAAGGGCAATGTCGGCAAGCTCCGCGAAGCATTCAAGCTCCTCGGCTTCTCCGGCGTCGAGGAGGTCGCACTCGGTGCTGACCTGTGCTCCGTCCAGGAGGCAGAGGACTTCCTCGAGGAGGTGCCTGACAAGCTGCCGTTCATGGGCACGTCGTGCTGCCCGGCCTGGAGCTCGATGGCAAAGAAGGAGTTCCCGAAGTATGCCGACTGCATCTCGATGGCACTGACGCCGATGACATTGACGGCACGCATGGTGCGCTCCCAGCATCCGAAGGCAAGGATCGTCTTCGTGGGGCCGTGCTCCGCAAAGAAGCTCGAGGCCATGCGCCGCTCCGTGCGTTCCGAGGTCGACTTCGTCCTCACGTTCGAGGAGATGGCCGGCATGATGGAGGCACGTGGCATCGACTACCTCGCACTTGCCGACGACAACAAGTCCGACTTCGATGTCGCATCCACGGACGGCAGGAACTTCGCTGTCGCAGGCGGCGTCGCGAATGCTGTCGTGAACGTCATCAAGCGCGACCATCCTGATGCCGAGGTCAAGACGGCCCAGGCCGGCGGCCTCGAGGAGTGCCGCAAGATGATGAAGGACGCCGTCAAGGGCAAGTATCAGGGATACCTGCTCGAGGGCATGGCATGCCCGGGCGGCTGCGTCGCAGGCGCCGGTACCCTCGTCGCGATCAACAAGTCGGCAGCAGCCGTGCACCGCTATGCGGCCCGCTCGCCGCACAAGAACGCGGTCGACAACGAGTTCCGTGGCCTCATCCACGACCTCGAGTACGCAGATGACGGCGTGCATCCGGAAGATCTGCCGACGGCACCGAAGGCCGAGTAGTACCTGATGCTTCGAAGGGCGCCCTCCGGAAGGAAGGCGCCCTTTCTCATGAGACGATGGCATGAAAAAGCAGGGCCTGCCATCTGGCGGGCCCTGCTGCATGTCTTGGGTCTGGAGTGTCTACTCCTTGTCTCCCTTGATGGAGGCATAGAACGTGGCGCCGTCGAAGACGTCCTTGATCGTCTTTCCGCCGACGAACGGAAGTGCCAGGAACTCGTCCACAGTGTCAACGAGATCGGAGCAGTCGATGTAGTGGCCCTTTTCGTTGCGCTGGCTGGTGTCCTGTGCGCGCCATGCTTCGTAGTTCACGTCGGTCAGGTAGTAGACCTTGCTATCGATCTTCATGTAGACGGAGTGATGGCTGTGGAGGTAGTCAGCCAGCTGATCGTAATTGATATCGAGTGCCTCGGATGCTCTCTTTCCCATGGCATGTCCTTTCGTCGAAGGGCCAGACCCAACGTGCTTGCACTCACTATACCGTTCCTTGAACAAACTCATACATCCGCTTGGGCCAGTGACGGAAATAGCGCCCTCACCGATTGACACTCCCCATGGCTAAAGCCAGGGGATTCTCGCTTCACAGCAGATAGCCTTCCCCCGCATGCGCGGGGGCGGGTCTTACGCCTGCTCCACGAGCGTTCGGGGCGCTTGCGCGCCCCCGGTTCCCGCAAGCCCTGCGGTACCGTTTCCCTCCGCCAGCAGCCTCGCGCCCTCGGCGGCGATGTTCTTCGCCGCGTTGAGGTCTCGGTCGTGGCGGGCCCCGCACTCGGGGCATGTCCAGCTCTCGACCCCAAGCACGACGTTCTTGTTCACGTAGCCGCAGCACGAGCACGTCTTGCTGGACGGGTAGAACCTCCCCACCTTCACGAAGGCACGCCCGTACCAGGCGCACTTGTACTGGAGCTGGCGGATCATCTCTGACATGCTTGCGTCCGCCACGGCCCTGGCAAGGCGGCGGTTCTTCTCCATGCCCTTCACGTTCAGGTCCTCGACGGCGATGGCTTGGCTCTCGCGCACCGCTTCCGTCGTGGCCTTGTGGATGGCGTCCTTCCTCTGGTTCGCAATCTTCTCATGGATGCGGGCCACCCGGACCCGCTGCCTGGCCCGCCTCTTCGAACCCTTCTTCTTCCTGGAGAGCCTCCTCTGCTCGCGGGCCAATCTCTTCTCTGACTTGGTGAGGCTCTTGGGGCTGGCAACCACCTCGCCGTCCGAGCGGGCCATCAGGCAGCGGATGCCGGCGTCTATGCCCATGACCTCGACGTCACCCTGCGGCATATCCGGTTCTGGGCAGTCCGTGCAGCAGACGGCCACGAAATATTCGCCGGAGGGTACCTTCTTGACGGTTGCGGAGAGGATCCGCCCCCGGACGGGCCGGGTGATTCTCGCCCTGACGCTCCCCAGTTTCGGAAGCTTCACATGGCGGGCGTCCACGATCGAGATGCTGTTGGTGCGGTAGCTCTGTCTTGCACCTGATTTCGACTTGAACCGGGGGAACCCTACCCTTCCAGGGCTTCTGAAGAAGTTCTTGTACGCCTTGTCGAGATCGCGCAGGGATTGCTGCAGGGCCATGGAGTCCGCTTCGGCAAGCCAAGGGGCCTCGTCCTTCTTCCAGATGGGTATCTGCGTGATATAGGAATTGATGGATCGGGTCTTCTTGTCCCGCTCGTATTCCTCTTTCCGCATCTGGAGCACTCGGTTGTAGACCCACCGGCAGCATCCGAAGGTCCTGGCAAGCTGCACGCGTTGGGCAGCGCTCGGGTAGATCCTGTATTCAAACGTCATGTCCATGATGGGTCACACGTTCTTCTGGCTCTCGATGTACCGCCTGACGGCCGCAAGCGGGGCGCCGCCCACGGTGGAGACGAAGTAGCTGTTCGTCCAGAGCGAGGGCAGCCTCTTCCTGAGCCAGGGGAACTCCTCCCTCAGGTCGTGGCTGGTCCTGCCCTTGAGGCGCTTCACGGCCCTGTGGATGCCGAGCTGCGGGTCCACCTCAAGGAGCATGTGGACGTGGTCCGGCATGACCTCCATCTCTATGATCTCGAAGGAGAGCTCGTCCGCGACCTGCCGCGCTATCTGCCTGAAGCGCTCGTCCACGCCGTCCACGAGCACGGGGCGGCGGTACTTCGGGCAGAAGACCACGTGGTACCTGCAGCTGTAGACGACGTTGTTGTTGCTCTTGTAGTCCATGGAAGGATTATACCATGGATCCCTATCTAATATCGTCTGCGGCGATGCGCCTTATATCCCCATGCCTAAAGACAGGGGTTTTACGGCGCTTTTGATAATCGCCAAAGGCGCTACGCGAAATGCAAGAGAATCTGAATGGATGCGGCCAGATCAGGCAGCGGCCGTGCCGTCGAGCCCTTCGCCGGTGATGAGGTGCTCGAGCTGCTCCGGCGTCTCGGCAAGAACAGGCGCCCCCTTGTCCTCGAGGAATTCGCGGACGCGGAAGCCCCAGGTCACGGCGATGCAGTCGCACTGGGCGTTTGCGGCGGTCTCGATATCGACCTCGGAGTCGCCGATGTAGACGACATCCTTCTTCTTCATGCCGAGGACACGCATGACCTCGTTCACGGTATCGGGTGCCGGCTTCTTGCGGATGCCTTCTGCCTCGCGCTCGCCGACGATTGCATCGAACTCGCCGGGGAAGAAGTGGTCGATGAGTGTCTGGACGGCAGCGTCTGCCTTGTTCGAGACGACGGCACAGCGGATGCCGCGCGTGCGGAGGTGCCGAAGCACGGCTGCGATGCCCGGATAGGGGCGGGTCTTGTCCATCGAGTGCTCGCGGTAGTAGCTCTTGAAGGCGACGAAGACCTCTTCGAACGTGCCTTCATCGGCGTCCTTCGGAAGGCAGGTGCGCACGAGATTGCGGATGCCATTGCCGATGGCCCAGCGGACCTCATCCTTGCTCTTGAGCGGCAGCTCATAGAGGCCAAGCGCATAGTTCACCGCGTCATAGAGGTCGTCGAGCGTATCGAGGAGCGTCCCATCGAGATCGAATATCGCTGCTGCGTATGCCATGGACTGCCTCCCTGGACCTGTGGCCTCGTATGGTCTTAGTCCTTATCCACAAGAAAAATTACGCACCTAGGCTAGCATTTTCCCCACTCATGCGCAAAAAGGCAGGCAGACGGTAGTGTCTGGACGCATGAGCGCATCCTGGTGGAGCAGCTTCCTGAATGAATCTCCCGGCTTATGCATGAGAGGGGAGTGCCGGAGGGGCATCGGGCAGCCATGCGCTCTCTGGAGTTTCGTGGCAGGCTGGTAACGTTCCGTGAGGCTTGCCGCGGCCGCCCTGCCTTCTGGAGTACAATGGCCGACGCGTGTGCGGGGACGCTGTCTACGCACCCCGCGCCATCTGTCGGGAGCCGTCCGTTACGGCACGGGACGGCACAGATGAGAGGATATCTCATATGGACCAGCACAGCATGCATACCCGCACCTGCGGGGAGCTGCGCAAATCAGACATCGGCCAGGAAGTCACGCTTGCAGGATGGGTGTGGCACAGAAGGGACCATGGCGGCCTCATCTTCGTCGACCTGCGCGACCGCGAGGGCATGACGCAGGTTTCATTCGACCCTGAGCACTCCGGCGGCACGGCCTTCCATACGGCCGAGACCATCCGTACCGAGTGGCCGATCCTTGTCACGGGCACCGTGCGCGAGCGTCCTGAGGGCATGGCAAACGAGAAGCTCGCAACGGGCGAGATCGAGGTGCTCGTCTCCACGATCGAGGTCCTGAACACTTCGAAGACGACCCCGTTCCAGATCGAGGACCACGTGGATACAGCCGAGGATGTGCGCCTGCGCTACCGCTACCTCGACCTGCGCCGTCCGAAGATGATGCATAACCTGAAGCTGCGCTCCGACTTCACGTTCGCGATCCGCGAGGCACTGCACAAGCATGAGTTCATGGAGGTCGAGACTCCGGCCCTCTTCAAGTCCACGCCGGAAGGCGCCCGCGACTTCCTCGTGCCGAGCCGCACGCAGCCAGGCCACTTCTATGCCCTGCCGCAGTCTCCGCAGCTCCTGAAGCAGCTCCTCATGGTCGGCGGCGTCGAGCGCTACTGCCAGGTCGCCAAGTGCTTCCGCGACGAGGATCTTCGTGCAGACCGCCAGCCTGAGTTCACCCAGGTCGACGTCGAGATGAGCTTCGTCACCCAGGACGACGTGATGGGCGAGCTCGAAGAGGTGCTGAAGGATGCCTTCGGTGCCATGGGCGTCGAGATGCAGCTGCCGCTGCGCCGCATCGAGTACTGGGATGCCATGGATACCTACGGCATCGACAAGCCGGATACCCGCTTCGGCATGACGCTGCACGACGTGACGCCGATCTTCGGCCAGTCGAAGTTCAAGCTCTTCGCCTCTGCTGCCCAGACCGAGGGCCAGTATGTCAAGGCCATCAACGCCAAGGGTGCCGGCAAGTGGCCCCGCGCCAAGATCGACCGTCTCGCCGATGTGGCAGCGACCTTCGGTGCCAAGGGCCTTGCCTACATCGCCTTCCGCGAGGATGGCTCCGTCACGAGCCCGATCGTGAAGTTCTTCTCCGATGAGGAGATGGCAGCACTCCGCAAGGAGATGGACGTCGAGCCGGGCGACCTCGTGATGTTCGCCGTGGCAGACCGTCTCCATGCAGACGAGATCCTGGGCGGCATGCGCAACCACATGGCTGATGCCCTCGATATCAAGCGCGAAGGCCATGACTTCCTCTGGGTCGTGAACTTCCCGCTGTTCCACTGGGACGAGGACAGGAAGTGCCTCGACTCCGAGCACCAGCCGTTCACGCAGCCGAATGAGGACCAGATCGACCTGCTCGACACCGATCCTCTTGCAATCGGCTCGCACACCTATGACTTCGTAATGGATGGCTACGAG
Source organism: Olsenella sp. AGMB03486 (assembly GCF_040884255.1). NCBI lineage: Bacteria > Bacillati > Actinomycetota > Coriobacteriia > Coriobacteriales > Atopobiaceae > Olsenella > Olsenella sp. AGMB03486. The sequence goes on along the minus strand of NZ_JBEVTM010000005.1, from coordinate 116,645 downwards.
GCGGGCGGCGGTGGCATGCGTATCCACAACGCCCAGCTCCAGGAGAAGATCCTCGAGAAGCTCGGCTTCACGCCTGAGCGCGCGAAGGCCCAGTTCGGCTTCCTGATGGAGGCACTCACCTATGGTGCGCCTCCTATGGGCGGCTTCGCACTCGGTCTCGACCGTGTCTGCATGCTGCTCACGGGCTCTGACTCCATCAGGGAAGTCATGGCATTCCCGAAGACGAGCTCCGGCTCCGACCTCATGAGCGATGCTCCGTCCGAGGTCTCCATGGCACAGCTCAAGGAAGTCTCCCTGCGCCTCATGTAGGAGCAAGGCAGAAGATGTCCGCAAAGCCGGCTGGGACACCTGTCCTGGCCGGCTTTTTCCGTGCAATGTGTCGGCCTTGTCAGGAGTCTGTGGGGTGCGGCACGAAATAATTCTGGAATGTTCTGGTGATAGAATTTTCCGTGAACGGCGTGAATCTCTACGTGGGAGGTAGTACATGCCCCAATTTGATTCCCATTGGGAAGCGCAGGCACAGAGGAACGCTTCGAATGAGCGTGCCGCTGCCGCTTCCGCCCTGTCCGAGGTCCGCATTCCCCAGGAGCTCCGCCACAACATGGAGCTGTTCCTGCGTCTGACGAGGCGTGTCCTCAAGGAGTACGATTCCAAGCTCTGCAGCAGCTTCGATCTTCTGCTCGAGTACATGGTCCATGCAAATGACGAAGACATCTCTGAGGCGGACAAGGACGAAGCCTATACGCAGGCTGTGCGCCTCATCGACAAGCTGACGCTCGAGGAGGAGCAGTATCTGACGCGTGCCTTCGCGACGTATTTCCATCTCGCGAATATCGCTGAGGAAGACTACCGTGTGAGCTCGCTCCGCCGCCGCGAGCGTGTCGTGCCGACGGACTCTGCCGAAGACCCCGTGAACGAGATCACGGTTTCCTACCACCGCCTGATCGAAGAGGTTGGCAAGGACAAGGCAGACTCCTTCCTGAACCGTCTCGAGTTCCACCCGGTCTTCACGGCACATCCGACCGAGGCGCGCCGCAAGGCCGTGACCGCAAAGATCCGCCGCATCGCAGACCTTCTTGCAGAGAGGCCATCTCTGGGTGGCACGGAGCTTGCGGAGAACGAGCGCCGCATGCTCCAGGAGATTGACTCGCTCTTCCGCACGTCTCCCATCGCTGCGAAGAAGCCGACGCCGGTCGAAGAGGCTGACACCATCATCGATATCTTCGATTCGACGCTCTTCGAGATGATTCCGAAGGTCTATCGCCGCTTCGATGACTGGGAGCTTGGAAGCAAGGCCGGCACCGTGAAGCCGGTCTGCCCAGCCTTCTTCCGTCTGGGCTCCTGGATCGGGTCTGACCGCGATGGCAACCCGAATGTCACGGCAAAGGTCTCGCGCAAGGTCGCAGAGAAGTTCCGCGTGCATATGCTCACGAAGCTTGCCGACGCGACGGAATATGTCGGACGCTCGCTCACGATGGAGTCGGGCTCGACGAAGCCCTCTGCAGCGCTTCAGAATCTCTGGAGCCACCAGCTCGAGATGAACGAAGAGCTCTGCAACCGTGTGATGCTGATCTCTGTCTCGGAGCTCCATCGTGCTGTCATGCTCGTCATGGCAGAGCGCCTGCGTGCAACGATTGCCCGCACGGCAGACCTCATGTATGCAGATGCAGATGAGTTCCTGGGCGACCTGCGCGTCGTGCAGGACTCGCTTGTCGAGGCAGGCGCTGTCCGTGAGGCATATGGCCTTCTCCAGACGCTCATCTGGCAGACCGAGACCTTCGGCTTCAACATGGTGCAGATGGAGTTCCGCCAGCACTCGGTCGTGCACTCCCGCGCCCTTGCCGACCTCAAGGAGCATGGCCGCACAGGCCAGCTGCAGCCGATGACGCGCGAAGTCGTGGACACGTTCCGCGCTATCGGTGCCATCCAGCGCAAGAACGGCGTCGAGGCTGCACGCCGCTACATCATCTCGTTCACGAAGAGCGCCCAGAACGTGGCAGATGTCTATGAGCTGGCACGCCTCTCCTTCGCCCATGAGAAGGACGTCCCGACGCTCGATGTGATTCCGCTCTTCGAGCAGGTCGAGGACCTCGAGAACGCCGTCACGACGCTCTCCCAGATCATCGAGCTCCCCGACGTGAAGAAGCGCCTTGCCCAGACGAACCGCCGTCTCGAGGTCATGCTCGGCTACTCCGACTCCTCGAAGGATGCAGGCCCGACTTCGGCTACCCTCGTGCTCCACAAGGCACAGAAGGAGATTGCCGACTGGGCCCAGGCCAACAACATCGACCTTGTCCTCATGCATGGCCGTGGCGGTGCTGTCGGCCGTGGCGGCGGCCCGGCAAACCACGCTGTGCTCGCGCAGCCGAGAGGCTCTGTCAACTGCTGCTTCAAGCTCACGGAGCAGGGCGAGGTCATCTTTGCCCGCTACGGCAATCCTGTGCTTGCCCGCCGCCATGTCGAGTCTGTCGCAGCAGCAACGCTCATGCACTCCTCGCCTGAGATCGGCAAGATCAATACGATCTACACCGAGAAGTACCACGATATGGCCGCAGAGCTCGAGAAGGAATCGCGCGAGACCTACCTCAAGCTCCTGAACCAGGATGGCTTTGCCGAGTGGTTCAGCTGTGTCACGCCGCTTGCCGAGATTGGTCTTCTGCCTATCGGCTCACGTCCTGCCAAGCGTGGCCTCGGTGCAAAGTCCTTGGACGACCTGCGCACGATCCCCTGGATCTTCAGCTGGAGCCAGGCACGCATCAACCTCGCTGCCTGGTACGGCCTGGGAAGCGCCTGCGAGGCCTTCGGGGACCTCGATGCTCTCCGCCATGCCTATGCGGAGTGGCCGCTCTTCCAGACCTTCATCGACAACATCGAGATGTCTCTTGCCAAGACCGACGAGCGCATCGCCTGGATGTACATGGGCCTCGGCAACAGGCCCGAGCTCTCCGAGATGGTCATGGACGAGCTCGCGCTCACGAAGAAGTGGGTCTTTGCCATCCTCAACGAGGATGGGCCGCTCCAGCACCGCCGCGTCCTCGGCCCGGTTGTCCGTGCACGTCTGCCGTTCGTGAATGCGCTTTCGATCATGCAGATGAAGGCGCTTGACCGCCTGAGGCGCGAGGACGAGTCCGAGAAGCTCACACCCGAGGAGAAGGAGCGCTTCATCTTCCTTATCCTCTGCACTGTCTCCGGAGTTGCCGCAGGCCTCCAGAACACCGGGTGAGGTTTTCCCAGACATATACTTCATCAGCGCTCCTCTTCCTCCGGGAAGGGGAGCGTTTCCTTATGCGCCATGCCTGCCAGCACGCAAGAAGACGATGCCCGAGGATGAACGAGAGCATGGCTGCCAGCATGTGCTATCTCTCAGCCATCCTGATGCCCAGGATCGCTCCTATGAAGACGGGAGCAAAGCGCAGGAACACCTGCATATATCCCATGAAGGCCACGAGCAGCTCGTATGCCATCGCTGTCCCGAACGCTATGACCGCACCGAGGCAGACGATATAGACGGCAACCAGGAGCAGGCAGACGGTCTTGGCTGCATGGAGCGTTGATGCTTTGGCTGCGATGCGTGCTTGGAGATGGCTTGCAAGGAAGAATGCAGCCGACCCCAGCATCACAGGCTCGACAAGGTAGCGATACAGAGCATCGGGAAAGGCGTTGTACGTGTATGCTGCCTGGCCGGCAAGGAAGAACCAGTAGACAATTGAGGCAGCTATCGAGATGAGCATGACTGCCAGGGATAGAGCATCGCGTCTGTCGAAGGTGCGTATCTGTGGCCTCATGGCTGTCCTCCTTTTCTGCAAGGGCTGGGGGCTGATATGGCAGGCATCTGAGCTCCTTTGGAAAAGATGTCCTCTATCTCCGGGCAGCCATTGATGGCTTCCGCCGGAGCTGCTGCCTAAGCTGAGTTTGGAATCATTTCAGCCTGGCAGCTCGATCCATCGGAGAACGCAAGAATTCGTCGGCAAGCGAAGCCGCACCTTCCGCTGTGCCACCTTCTTGCCGGGAAGCTGTCCTGCATCTTCGCTGGACCTGAGGCATATGGCCAGAAATGTATCCGGATGTCTATGCGGGCGTCCTCCAGGGCGCACCTGCAACGTGTGGGTGTCGTTCTGGAGAGGTGGCAAAAAGGAAAGAGTTTTTCTGCCTGCGGCATATTCTGTCAGGCAGACGGCCATATTTGGCTTCATGGAGTGGCCCATCTGGCAGGATATGTGGCTTATTGGAGCAAAAAAGTTCGACCAATCTCACAATTTATCCCTTCCAGATGAGTTTGCAGCGGTATACACTTTGCGTAAATCAACTCCGTATAACTTTGGGGACCGCAGGACCAGACTCATCCTGCTGCGACCAAGAAAGGACACGCATGGAGGTAGATATGGCACGGATAGGTGCAGGCCAGAACATGGCATCCCATGTCTCCGCGGCAAACCTGCCGCTGTCCATGGTGGAAGCGGGACAGACGGCCGTGGTTTCCAAGGTCCGTGGCTCGAAGGAGCTCAGGCAGCATCTTGCTGAGATGGGCTTCATCGAGGGAGCTGAAGTCAAGGTCGTGAGCCGCGTGAACGGCGACTGCATCGTCTCTGTCAAGGGTGCGACGTTCGGCCTCAACAGAACGATGACATCGCATATCTCTGTGTATTAAGGGCAGCAGGATTTTTTCTGCAGCTTGATGGAAGGAGCATAATGCCAACTCTGAGAGACGTGAAGGTAGGGCAGAGCGCAACGGTCGCGAAGCTCACGGGCACGGGCGCAATCAAGCGCCGCATCATGGACATGGGCCTCACCAAGGGCACCGATGTCTATGTGAAGAAGGTGGCACCTCTCGGCGACCCGATCGAGCTCACCGTGCGTGGCTACGAGCTTTCCGTCCGCAAGGATGAGGCTGCCTGCGTCGAGGTCAAGGACGTCGCAGACGGAGAGCGCTAGGGGGAGACCCCCTTTTTTATTTGCCCAACAAGTAAGCCATAACTAACAATTGTTTCCAACAAAGTAGCATTTGGCTAACAGGTGGGCACAGCGTGGCACCATATTCGCTCCACAAGGAAGGCAGGAAATGGCGGATAGCATCTATATCGGTCTTGCAGGAAACCCGAACTGCGGCAAGACCACGCTCTTCAACGAGCTGACCGGATCGAACGGCTATGTCGGCAACTGGCCGGGCGTCACGGTCGAGAAGAAGATGGCAGACTGGCGAGAAGACAAGAACGTGACGTTTGTCGACCTGCCGGGCATCTACTCCCTCTCCCCGTACTCTCCTGAGGAGGTCGTCTCCCGCGACTATCTTCTCGGAGATCGTCCTGATGCCGTGATAGACCTCATCGACGTCACGAACCTCGAGCGCAACCTCTACCTCACGACCCAGATCCTGGAGACAGGACGTCCGGTCGTCGTCGGCCTCAACATGTGCGACCTTCTGAAGGAGCGCGGCGACGTCGTCGACACGAAGAAGCTTTCCGAGATGCTCGGCGTGCCTGTGGTCGAGGTCTCCGCTCTCCACGGCAAGAACCTCGACGAGCTCGTGAAGCAGGCCATCGCTGCAGCCAAGGCTGGCAAGGCGACTGCGGGCACGAAGTGCTTCTCTCCTGAGGTCGAAGAGGCCTTGGGCAAGATCTCGAAGGCGATCGAGCGCAAGGCACAGCCTGAAGAGCTCCGCTGGTACACGATCAAGGTCTTCGAGCGCGATGCCCAGGCCATCAAGCCTCTTGGCCTTTCCAAGGCCGATCTCGATGCCTGCGAGAAGGTCATCTCTGCACTCGAGAAGGAGCGTGACGACGACGCCGAGTCCATCATCACGTCCGACCGCTATGACTGGATCGCCGATGTGATAGCGTCCTGCGTCAAGAAGGCACCGAAGAAGCTCTCGACGTCGGAGAAGATCGACCGCATCGTCACGAACCGCTGGCTCGGCATCCCGATCTTCGTCGCTGTCATCTGCCTTGTCTATTACATCGCAATCGGCACGGTCGGCACGGCTGCCACGGACTGGGTCAATGACCAGCTCTTCGGCGACGGCTTCTTCGTGAGCGCCACGGGCCAGGATGCCTACGACGAGGACAACGAGGCGTGGACCGACAACCACTACGCCGACCAGATCTCTGGCTACATCGCAGCAGCTGACGCTGCAGGCGTCGACACGGACGGCGTCCAGGAGGCCATCGACGCCGAGGATCCGACGGACGAGGATGCAGTCACGATTGCTGACTTCGAGGAAGCAGCAGGTGCAGCAGGTGTCGTTGCCACGGACGTCCCGACGACGGACGAGGATGGCAACTACACCGATACCGACGGCAATGTGATCACGACGCTCGACTCTGATGGCAGCCCTGTTGCAGCTGCCGGCCAGACGATCGATGCAATCGATACGGTCACGCTCGCAGACTTCGAGACGGCTGTCGACGGCATGGCAGACGAGCCCGATCCTGCCGACTACGATGGCTTCGTTCCTTCCATCCCTGACGCTGTGACGGATGCCCTCACGGCAGCCGGCGCATCCGACGTCGTGATCTCCCTTGTGGTCGAGGGCGTCATCGGCGGCGTGGGCTCCGTCCTTGGCTTCATCCCGCAGATGTTCGTGCTCTTCGTGCTTCTCTGCTTCCTTGAGGACTGCGGCTACATGTCCCGTGTTGCCTTTGTCATGGACCGCGTCTTCCGCCGCTTCGGCCTCTCCGGCAAGTCCTTCATCCCGATGATCGTCTCCTCTGGCTGCGGCGTTCCGGGCGTCCTCTCTACGAAGACGATCGAGAACGAGAAGGACCGCCGCATGACGGCCATGCTCACGACCATGATTCCGTGCTCCGCAAAGACCCCGATCATCGCCCTTGTGATGGGCGTCCTCGCCGGCGGCTCCACGATGTGGTGGGTCGCGCCTATGTTCTACTTCATGGGCCTTGCCGCCATCATCATCTCCGCCATCATGCTCAAGAAGACGAAGCCCTTCGCAGGCGAGCCTGCTCCCTTCGTTATGGAGCTTCCCAACTACCACTTCCCGTCCATCCGCTCCTGGTGGCTGCATGTGTGGGAGCGTGTGAGCGCCTACATCAAGAAGGCAGGCACGATCATCTTCGCCGCAGCTGTTGGCATCTGGGTGCTCTCCCGCTTCGGCTTCGCTTCCTGGGAAGGCGGCTCCGGCTCCTTCGGTTTCCTCGAGGGCATGGAAGGCGCTGGCGACGACTACATGGACTACTCGCTGCTCGCTGCTGTGGGCAACGCTCTTGGCTTCATCTTCGCGCCGCTCGGCTGCGACTACTGGCAGGCAACCGCTGCTTCTATCTCCGCCCTCATCGCAAAGGAGAACCTCGTCGGCACGTTCGGCTCGCTCTATGGCCTGGGCGATGCAACGGAGAACTCCGTCACGATGTGGAATGGCTTCGCTGCCATGTTCACCGATCCTGCTGGTGTCCTTCACGCCGGTGCCATGTGCGCCTTCGTCGCCTTCAACATGCTCGACGCTCCGTGCTTCGCAGCAATGGGCACGATCCGTTCCCAGATGAACGACCCCAAGTGGTTCTGGTTCGCAATCGGCTATGAGTGCGGCTTCGCCTGGGTTGTCGGCTGCATCATCAACCAGCTCTGGGAGCTGTTCGTCCTCGGCAACTTCGGATTCTGGACAGTCGTAGCCTTCGTGCTTCTGGCTCTCATCCTCTATCAGCTTTTCAAGCCGATGCCGAAGTGGGACAAGGAAGACGACAAGATCCTGACGACGCTGGATGCAGACGTCGCCTAGTCACCGTGCGTGTTTGGCAAAGCGCTGCTGCACCACAGCGGCAGCGCTTCTGCTATGTTGGGAGCACACCTTATGGAACTCTTCGATGCAGTGATGCTTTCCGGTCTGGTGAGCCTTGCCTGCGTCACGATCCGCGACCGGCTGGAAAGGAGCCTGTGATGGACGATACGAACCAGCCACGTGCCTGGAACAGCGCTCAGCCTGTCACGAGCTTCTCGCTCACGAATGAGGCACATCGTGCCGCGAGCACGGTCCACTACCAGGTCGCAGCAGATGATGGCACGCGTGGAGAAGCGACGATCGTCGAGCTCTTCCCCGGCATCTCGCTTGTGCAGTTCGAGCTCAAGAGCAAGGTTCTGGGCGAGTTCTATGAGGTGCCAGCGCGCCTGAACCTCCATGATACGATCGATATCGTCTACATCAAGCAGGGCTCAGCTGAGTTCGACCGTGAAGACGAGCTCTCTTCCGTCGTCCAGATCGGCGAGGTCGGCATCGCTGCATCCGATGAGCGCCGTCTTGTGCTCAGGTGCCCTGTCGGCTATGTGAAAGGCTGCGCAATCGTCCTTTCACGTGCGATGCGTGCCGAGGCACGGCGTGTGCTCATGACCTTCGGGGTGGACCCCTCAGCGGTGCGCTCGCTTGCGCATGAGAAGGAGAAGCTCCATGTGGTGCCGGCTCGCCCCGAGCTCGTCGGCACGTTCGAGCTTCTGTGCTTCGGCCATGCCGAAGCGTCGAAGAGCATGTACCGGCTCAAGGCGGTCGAGGCGCTCCAGCTGCTCACGAAGGCAGATCCGAAGGCTGCACAGCCCCAGGACATGGGCCACAGAAGGACGACGAGGCTCTCCCACGTCGAGCTGGCTTCAAGGGCGCAGCAGATCATGATGGGCAACCTCGCGACGCCGATTACGATCACGACCTTGGCAACGATGTGCGGTACCTCGCCGACCGTGCTCAAGGAAGCGTTCCGCGAGACCTTCGGCCAGCCGATCTATCAGTGGTACCGTGCCTACCGCATCAAGCAGGCAGCGGAGACCCTGAAGACGACCGATCTCACGATTGCAGAGGTCGCCTCCTCGGTGGGCTATGCGAACCCCTCGAAGTTCACGAAGGCCTTCTCCGACACGATGGGGGAGACGCCCCATGCCTGGAGGAGCAGGACCTTGGCAGAAAGAGGCGTTGCAGGCTGAAGGGAAGCTCCTGTCCTGCCCTCTGGAGACATAGGACATTTCGCGAGGCTGTCTGGAGACAATCCGGACAGCCTCTCCTGTATGGGCATAAAAGACATGTACAGAAATAAAGAAGACATGTTCAATATGCTTGCATAGCAGCGGCAAGCCCCTTACGCTTATGCAGGCAGGATACAGTGGCATCCAATTGCGGAACAAGGGAGAGTCGCATGGCAGGATATACTGGGGCGCCTGTGGGCGTCGTCTTCATGAAGCCGATCTTCGTGCCGAAGATCTGGGGCGGCAGGAAGCTCGAGACCGAGTTCGGCTACAAGATTCCGGATGGGAAGATCGGCGAATGCTGGGCCATCAGCGCCCATCCGGCAGGGGACTGCACGATCACCGGCGGCCCCTTTGACGGCATGCGCCTCTCCGAGCTCTGGGATCAGCACCGCGAGCTCTTCGCGAACTGCGAAGGCGACCAGGGACGCTTCCCTCTCCTCATCAAGATCCTCGATGCCTCCGACAGCCTCTCTGTCCAGGTGCACCCGGATGATGCCTATGCCGGAGCGCATGAGAACGGCTCGCTCGGCAAGCGCGAGTGCTGGTATGTCGTGCATGCAGACGAGGGTGCCCAGATCATCATCGGCCAGCATGCCAAGAACGCCGAGGAGTTCCGCTCGATGGTCGAGGCAGGGGAGTGGGACAGGCTCCTCAACAAGGTCCCCATCCACACCGGAGACTTCTTCGAGGTGCTGCCGGGCACGATCCATGCCCTCTGCGCCGGCACGCTCGTGATCGAGACGCAGCAGTCGTCCGATGTCACCTATAGGGTCTATGACTACGACCGTGTGCAGCCGGATGGCACGAAGCGCCAGCTCCATATCGACCAGTCCTGCGATGTCGTGGACTACGCCCAGGTGCCACCGAAGGACGGAAAGGTGCGCGCTCCTGAGGTGGACGGTGTCACCGAGCTCATGGACTGCCCGAAGTTCGTCGTCGACCGCGTGCGTGTCGAAGGGAAGAAGTCGATCGAGCAGAAGTGGCCGTTCATGTGCGTGAGCGTCTATGCAGGCGAAGGCGCGGTCACGGTATGTGGCACGCGCTACCCCTTGAAGAAGGGCTCCCACTTCCTCGCTCTTGCCGACGCGGGCACGATGGAGTTTGAAGGAGAGCTCTCGGCAATTACCTCGCACCTGCCGGAGTAGGGAAGAGATTCCAGGACAGATGGCATGCAGGGCTGGACGGATAGCCATCCAGCCCTGCTTTCATATGTGTGCAGGATGTGGAGAGAAGTAAACCTGAGCAAACAACTGGCTGTATCTGCTAAGTTAGTCACAGCAAACATATCCACACGCGAAGCAGTGCTCGAATCTTTGGAGGGTCTCATGAGCAAGGTCGCAGTTGTCTATTGGTCCCAGAGCGGCAATACCCAGGCCATGGCAGAAGCGGTGGCAGAAGGGGCGGGAACCGAGGCCATCGAAGTCTCTTCGTTCTCTGCTGCAGATGCAAAGAACTACGATGCCTTTGCCTTCGGCTGTCCGGCAACGGGTTCCGAGGAGATTGAGCCCGACGAGTTCGAGCCGGTCTGGAACGAGTGCGTGCCTGAGCTTGGCTCGAAGCCTGTCGCGCTCTTCGGCTCCTATGGCTGGGGCGGCGGCGAGTATCTGGATACCTGGAAGTCCCAGGCTGAAGATGCCGGCGTCAACGTCGTCTCCACCGTTGCTGTAAACGGCGAGCCTGAAGGCGATGCGCTCGAGGAGCTCAAGGCTCTCGGCCAGAAGCTTGCCCAGTAGCATCCAATCCGTTGATACGGTCCTTGTGGCAGCGGACCCTCTCCCCGATGCCATGAAGGGCAGACATCAAGCCGCCGGCGACTCCCTATCGCCGGCGGCTGCCTTGTGTTCCGGAAAAGTGCCAGAAGATGCTATATATATCGGCATCCATCTGCATGCCCTGTACCAGCAGTGCAGAAGAAGACGTGCGGCAGAAGGCTGCCATGCCTGGTCCTGCGGAAGTCTTTGTCATGTTCTGGATCTTCGGAATGCTTGCCCTTGCGGTCCTTGCCATCTTTGCCGTGAAGCGGCTCTTCGAGAGGCATGGGAAGAAGAACGACAGGAAGGACAGCGGAAACAGAGAGTAGTTGCTGCTCCGGGCGGCTGCGCCCTTGTATCGCCCGGGGCAGGATATGGACCTGCACCCGAGATGACCTCCAGCCTGGAATCCGACAGGAATGGATCCGGAAGGCACAGGCCTTCCGGCTCCTCGTGTCCTGATGGGAAGATATCGATCGGGATGCATGAGGGGCCCGAAGGCAGGGCCATGGTCACGGTCGCAGGCACGGGCTGCGGCATGGACGAGGAGGCGAAGCGGTGCGTCTTCGAGAAGTTCTATCAGGGCGACTCATCGCATGCGACAAAGGGCAATGGCCTCGGCATGGCACTGGCGAAGAGGGCAGCAGATGTGACGGGCGCCACGATTGGTCTCGAAAGCGAAGCGGGCCATGGGACAACGTTCACAATCACGCTGCCTGCTGCCTCTCAGGACAAAACGGTCTGATGCAGCATTCGCCACGATAGAGAGATAGAAAAGGAGCCGGGAGCGTGCAAGCTTCCGGCTCCTGGCATCTCTTTGAGAGATGAACTACTTCTTGGCCTTGCCCTGGTTGGCAACAGCGTTGATCTTTGCCTCGATCGTGGCAGGATCGCCGATGTAGTGCTTGTCGAGGATGTTCCAGTCCTTATCGAAGGTGTAGGAGCAAGGAACGCCCGTCGGGATGTTGACCTTGAGAATCTCTTCCGGCGTGAGGTGCTCGAGCTGCATGACAAGAGCGCGCAGGGAGTTGCCGTGAGCAGCGATGAGGACACGCTTGCCGCTCTCGAGCTGCGGCTTGATCTCCTGCTCGAAGTACGGCCATGCGCGGGCGATGGTGTCCTTCAGGCACTCGGTGTAGGGGAGGTCCTCCTGGGGGACGTCACGGAACATCGGCTGGACGTGCGGGTCGCGCTCGTCGCCCGGCGTCAGTGCAGGCGGCTGGACGTCGAAGGAACGACGCCAGATGAGGACCTGCTCCTCGCCGTGCTCCTCGGCAGCCTTTGCCTTGTTGAGGCCCTGGAGAGCGCCGTAGTGACGCTCGTTGAGACGCCAGGTCTTGTGGACAGGCAGCCATGCGCGGTCCATCTCGTCGAGGACGATGTTCAGCGTGTGGATGGCGCGCTTCAGAAGCGAGGTGTAGCATACGTCGAAGTCATAGCCCTGCTCCTTGAGGGCCTTGCCGCCAGCTGCAGCCTCAGCGCGGCCGGTGTCGGTGAGGTCGACGTCCGTCCAGCCGGTGAAGAGGTTGAGCTTGTTCCACTCAGACTCACCGTGACGAATGATGACAAGATGCATGTTCTGATCGTCTGCCATAGCGTTCCTTTCCTCGTTGCGCCAATGCGAACTTTTGCCGGACCCGGGCCATACCCCGTCCGGGAACTGCCTAGAAGGGTATAGTAACCCGTAGCTAACAGATGCCATTTCGGCTCCATCAGGAGGGTTGCTATGAATATTCTAGACGTCCTTATCATACTTGCGGTCGTCTTTGCATTTGTCCTTGCTGTGCGTTCGCTCATCAAAGGCTCAAAGAACGGCTGCGCCGAGTGCGGAAGCAGGGGTTCCTGCACTGCTGCCGCGACCGGAAGCCCCTGCCCTGCGGCAGAAGATATGCTTGCGCGTGCTGAGATGGCGGTCGATGAGGGAAAGCTCCCGAAGGTCCAGAACAGGCGCTGATGCGCAGATTCGCTGTCGCTTCAAAAACTGATGTATGATGGCCGTCCGTGTGGATTCTGTACGCTCGGCGAGCGGTAGACGTATGAGCCTGAATGGCAGCTTTGAGCTGGCCTTTGTTTCGGTTCCGCGTAGCTTCTTGCCATGAAACATGGATGAAACACGTGTATGCCAGAGTTTCAGAACGGATACGAGATTCGGTGGCGGAAGCATGCGTATAGGAGCATGGCTGCTTGACCGGGGGGTTCATAATGTCAAACGATAGGAATGTCGACTTCGTCCTGCGTACCGTAGAGGAGCGCGATATCCGCTTCATCCGTCTTTGGTTCTCCGATGTGCTCGGAAACCTGAAGTCCTTCGCGATCTCTCCCGAAGACCTCGAAGAGGCATTCGATGAGGGCGTCGGCTTCGATGGATCGGCCGTCGATGGCTTCGCCCAGCTCGAGGAGTCCGACATGCTCGCCTTCCCGGCACCCGATACCTTCCAGGTGCTGCCGTGGCGTCCGAGCCAGAATGGTGCCGCCCGCATGTTCTGCGACATCAAGACGCCGGGCCGCCGGCCGTTCGAGGGAGATCCGCGTGCCGTGCTGACGCGTGTCTTCGAGGACCTCGACAAGAAGGGCTATGTGCCCTGCGCAGCTCCGCGCATCGAGTACTTCTACTTCGGCGATTCCGTGAAGCCGATTCCGCAGGACAAGGCAGGATACTTCGACCTCACGCCGTGGGACTCCGCCCGCGATCTGCGCCGCGACACGACGCTCATGCTCGAGCGCATGTCCATCCCTGTGGAGTACTCCTTCCACGCCCAGGCACCGTCCCAGAACGGCATCGAGCTCCGCTGGTCCGAGGCCAGGAGCTGCGCCGACAACATCATGACCGCCCGCCTGGTGATCAAGCAGGAGGCCTTCGCGAATGACATGTTCGCGTCGTTCATGCCGAAGCCGTTCTCGGAGACCGAGGGCTCTGCCATGTTCCTCTATGAGTCTCTCATGGACCACGATGGCAACAACCTGTTCTGGGGCCCGAGCTCGAAGTACCCCGACCATCTCTCCGAGCTTGCCAACCACTTCATCGCAGGCGTGCTCCGCTATGCACCGGAGTACACCCTCATCACGAATCCGACCGTCAATTCCTACAAGCGCATGCGTCCGATGGGGGAGGTGCCCTGCTACACGACGTGGGGACACCGCAACCGCTCTGCTCTTGTCCGCGTGCCCATGCACAAGCCGGGCAAGCACCAGTCCACGAGGATCGAGCTCCGCGGGCCCGATCCTACGGCGAACCCCTACCTCGCGCTTGCTATCACGTTCGCAGCCGGCGTGCGTGGCATCGAGGAGGAGCTCAAGCTCCAGGATGAGGCGACGCAGGAAGACATCACGGCGACCGAGGCCGAGCTTGCAAAGAAGGGCGTGAAGCGCCTGCCGCGAGATCTGCGCGAGGCATGTGACAACTTTGAGAAGTCCGACTTCTGCCGCGAGGTCCTGGGCGACCATATCTGCGACTACCTCGTCCAGGAGAAGCGTCGCGAGTGGGACGATTACAACACGACCGTCACGGACTGGGAGCGCGAGCACTACTACGCAGGCTTCTAGGATCTGGAATATATGAACCTTGGAGAGGGCAGACGCTTCGGCGCCTGCCCTCTTTTCGGTTAAGGGAACTAGCTCAATTCTTGATAGGAAGCCAGGAGTGCTGAGCTCCTGGCTGAAAGGATTCGATTCGGTTTCTGCATCCAACATTTCACGAATGCGACAAAATAAAACTCTCTGTCTGACGTGCGAAGACATGAAGGCAAAGAGTCTGGATGCGTGATGAAGCATGTATACAATCGCGAAAATATGAAGAAAAATGCCTGTTACATTCGGCATATCCGCAGGTCGCTTAATGAAGATTGAGTTAAAGGATGATACATTCTGCTCCATCCGCGGCGGAAACACCGAAACTCTTGGCTATGGACATACGGTCCGGGATAGGCTTTCTCCCACGGTCATACTCGCTATAAAAGGAAGGTCGTATACATCATGAGCAGTCTGTCGCGCAGGGAATTCTTCAAGGTCTCCACAGCCATCGGGGGTGGAATGGCGGCAGCTGGCATGCTTGCCGGATGCGGGAACTCTTCGAGCTCCTCGTCTTCTTCTTCGAGCTCCTCTTCTGACGATGGTTCCTACAAGCTCGTCACGGACGGCAAGCTGACGTGCGTCTGCAATGCAGCATTCCCGCCGTTCGAGTCCATGGATGAGAACACGGGCGAGATCAAGGGCTTCGATGTCGATCTCGCAGCTGCTCTTGCCGACAAGATGGGCCTCGAGTCCACCTGGTTGCCCTCCCAGCAGTTCGATACGATCGTCCCGCTCATCAAGCAGGGTGGCAAGGCCGACGTCGCTATCACGGGCATGACGATCACGGACGAGCGCAAGAAGGAGATTGACTTCACCGATCCCTACCTCGACTCCAACCAGGCTATCGTCGTCTCGAAGACCGCTACGGCCACGACGAAGGACGAGCTCGATGTCGCAGGCAAGCAGATCTGCGCACAGTCCGGCACGACCGGTGGCGACTGGGCACAGGAGAACCTCACGAAGGCAACCTATGTGCCGCTCGATGACTTCGTCCAGTGCTTCACGGGCGTCTCGACCGGACTCTATGACGCAGCTGTCTGCGACCTGCCGGTCTCCGAGAACATGATTACCAACTCCTATACCGATCTGCAGATCTCTCAGCAGATCGCAACGGGCGAGCAGTACGGCATTGCCGTCTCGAAGGACAACCCGAACCTCACGAAGGCGCTGAATGAGGCGCTTGCCGCCATCAAGGATGATGGCACGCTCGACAACCTCGAGATTACCTGGTTCGGAACCACGATCTAGGTTCGATAGACGTAGGAATCCGATGGGGTCTTTGCGGGAGCGAAGGCCCCATCGAGCATTAGAGGAGCTTCATTCCATGGATCTGACACTGAGAGAGAAGACAGGCGGAAGGCGGCTTGTGGCGCTTCTTGCTGCCATCATGGCAGCTGTGGCGCTTGCCTTCGCCTGCCTGCCCATGACCGCCGAGGCGCTGACTGTCTCGAATGCGACTGCACGTCCGAACGAGGATGGCGGATCTTCTGTCATCGGTGGCATCGCGACGCGCCTTACCTGGGAGGCTACCGTCGACGACGGAGAGGAGGTCTCCTCGATCACGCTCCAGCTGCCGGATGATGGCACATTCGATGGCTCGTCCACGAAGGTCACGGTGCTCGAGGGACTCAAGCGCATCTCGACCGATGCCACGGCCACGCCTTCCGGCAACACGATCAAGATCGACTTCGCAGAGCCTGTCGCTTCCGGCTCGCTTCTGCGTCTCGAGATCGAGGATATGAAGTTCCCGACCGAGGGCGGAGACGTCCAGGTCACGGGCACCTATACCAATGATGCAGGCGAGCAGCAGCTTGCCGCATCGCCTGCCATCACGACGATTGCGAATACGCCGCTCCAGGCAGCCGTGAACTGGCTCGACAACCAGGCGTGGGTCCAGGCATGGAACTCTGTGCCGTTCCTCAACATGTTCCTGAAGCCGCAGATCATGCTCGAATCTTTCTCGTCGCTCTTCTCCGGCTGGCTTGTCTGCCTCACGATCGTTATCCTCTGCTACCCGTTCGCGATCGTGCTCGGCCTGCTCTTCGCGTTCATGAAGATCTCGAAGCACACGGTCGTGCGTGCCATCGCTGTCATCTACATCAACATCCTGCGCGGCACGCCGCTGTTCCTGCAGATTTACATCCTCTTCTTCGGCCTGCCGATGCTCAACATCAACGTGAACAACTATCTTCTGGGCGGCATTGCAATGGCCGTGAACTCCTCTGCCTACCTGGCCGAGATCTTCCGTGCTGGCATCCAGTCCATCCCGAAGGGACAGTATGAGGCAGCGTCGTCTCTCGGCATGAACTACAGCCAGACGATGCTTTCCATCATCCTGCCGCAGACGATCCGCCGTGTCCTTCCGACCGTCACCTCCGACTTCATCACGGCCTACAAGGACACCTCGCTTCTGTCCTCCGTCGGCGTCATGGAGCTCATGATGTACTCCAAGAACCTGACGACCGTCACCGGCAACATCACGCCGTACATGACGGCAGCGATCTACTACCTGATCGTCACGCTGCCGCTCATCAAGGTCGTCTCCATCGTCGAGAAGCGCCTTGCCCGCTCGGAAGCGGGCGGAGGCCCCCGTCCGAAGGGCGGAGCTGTCCGCGCTGCCTCTGATGCATCCGGGGACGAAGCTGTGGTGGACGCAGGGGCGAGCCACATGGAGGCAAAGGACGAGGACTCTTCCTCCATCCTCGATGCACTTTCTGCCCCCTTCCGCTCCCACTCCTTGAAAGAAGGTCTCGACAATGCCTAAGCACCACCATATCGAGGCACCTCAGGTGCCGGCGGCTCTTCCGGCAGACGAGGCTGCCGAGCTTGCCTTCGAGCATGACCTGCCTCTTTCACATCATGCCTTCAAGAAGGGCGAGCACCCGATTGTGCGCATCGAGCATCTGAACAAGACGTTCGACGGCGAGACGCAGGTCCTGCGCGATGTCAATCTCGATGTCTGGCCCGGCGAGGTCGTCGTCGTGCTCGGACCTTCCGGTTCCGGCAAGTCCACGATGCTCCGCTGCATCAACCTGCTCGAGACGCCGACGGCAGGACACATCCTCATCGAGGACAAGGAGATTACGGCCAAGGGCACCGATGTCTGCAAGCTCCGCCAGAACCTCGGCATGGTGTTCCAGCAGTTCAACCTCTTCCCGCACCTCACGGCGAAGCAGAATGTCATGATCGGCCAGACGAAGGTGCTCAAGAAGTCGAAGGAGGAGGCAGAGAAGGAGGCCCTGAAGCAGCTTGAGGCTGTCGGTCTTGCCGACCGTGCAGACTTCAAGCCAGCCCAGCTCTCCGGCGGCCAGCAGCAGCGTGTCGCAATTGCCCGAGCTGTTGCCATGCACCCGGATGTGCTGCTCTTCGACGAGCCGACGAGTGCCCTCGACCCCGAGCTCGTCCGTGGCGTCCTTGATGTCATGCGCGACCTCGCCGAGAACTCGGGCATGACCATGATCGTCGTAACGCACGAGATGGGCTTTGCCCGCGAAGTCGCCGACCGTGTCGTCTTCATGGAAGGCGGCGTCGTCGTCGAGCAGGGCAAGCCTGAAGAGGTCTTCGACCACCCGAAGAACGAGCGTACGGCAGCCTTCATCGGCAATATCAAGTAAAGAATTCTCTGAGACAAGGATCTATATATGAATACGAATCTGACACGGCGCGGCTTTGTCGCAAGCGCCGGACTCGCGCTTTTTGGCCTCGCAGCCTGCTCTTCTTCGAACGGCTCCTCGAGCACGTCTTCGAGCGCTTCTGCCGATACGTCCACGAGCGCGAACAGCTCGCTCAACCTCGTGACCGAGGGCAAGCTCACCTCGGTCTCCGATATGGCAAACCCACCCTTCAGCTACTATGACACGGGCTCGACGGAGCCCAAGGGCTTCGAGGTCGACCTTATGGCTGCAGTTGCCGAGGAGATGGGCCTTGAGTCCGTATGGCTGCCTGCCACGAAGTTCGACACGATCATTCCGCTCATCAAGCAGGGAGGCAAGGCAGACCTCGGTGTCGCGAACATCACGATCACGGACGAGCGCAAGCAGGAGATCAACTTCTCCGATCCCTACATCGACTCGAACCTCGGCGTCGTCACGAAGGCGGACAGCACCGAGACGACCAAGGAAGCGCTCAATGTCTCGGGCAAGAAGATCGCTGCCCAGGCAGGCACGACGGGCGAGGCGTGGGCTCAGGAGAACCTCGCGAATGCCACGGTCGTCTCCCTCGATGACCCAGTACAAGCGCTCACGGGCGTCCAGACTGGCCTCTACGATGCAGCCTGCGCAGACCTGCCGGTCGTGAAGTACCTCTGCACGACGTCCTATACGGACCTCTCTGTCGCGATCGAGGTGCCGACGGGCGACCAGTACGGCATGGCAGTGTCGAAGGACAATAAGGCCCTGCTGGATGCCGTGAACGAGGCGCTGCAGGCAGTGATCGATTCCGGCAAGCGCGACGAGATCGAGACGAAGTGGTTCGGAAGCACGCTCTGATCGTATGAGCGAAGCTGCATAAAAGCTGAATATGGTGCAGCTCCTTTGCAGGTAGCTGCACCCATTCACCATAATTGCGCCTATATTCAGGGCATTGGGAGCTCGTGGGAAACCATTGGCCGATGAGTGTGCTATTCTCTGACTACTGTCAGATTGTTCTTAATATCGATGATTGGTGAGTCTCGATGCATCACAAGAACATACTCCTCATTGCGCGTACCACTCGCCATCACGACCGCATGCGCGAACTTTCCCACGCGCTGGATGTCTCGACGCTTCTGGCGACGCCCGATACGTTCAATCAGGCCATCACTTCCGGCCATGAATTCGATCTTGTCATACTTGACGTTGTCGGCGCCTCCCAGGACATCCTGAATGCTGTCGATGCCTACGTCGTGGACAACGGCTTCATCCCCATCCTCTTCATTACCGACGAGGACAAGCTTGCACAGCTCCACATGCCTGTCCAGGGCAAGGCGGACTTCATCCTCTCCACGGCAGGAGAGGCGGAGTTCGAGGTCCGCTGTTCGCAGCTTCTGTGGCCGGGCGAGGAGAGCGCTCCTGCCGATATCGTGACGATCGACAACATGACGATCAACCTTGCGACGTACCAGGTCTACATCGACGACAAGCCGGTCGACCTGACGCTCATGGAGTACTCGCTCCTGTCCTTCCTCGCGACCCATCCGTCACGTGCCTACTCGAGGGAGACGCTGCTCCACCGCGTCTGGGGCTTCGAATACTGCGGCGGCACCCGTACGGTCGATGTCCACATCCGTCGTGTCCGCTCGAAGGTGGGTCCGCAGGTCGCAAACCACATCGTGACCGTCCGTGGCGTCGGATACCTCTTCAAGATTTAGAGGATAGATACATATTCGCAGGTACAGAGCCGGCCTCGTGGCCGGCTTTTTTCGTAGCGATTCTCAGCTTTCAGAATTCTTGAAGTATGGTGCCGCTCAGATGTTGGATGCGGGCGAGGCTTTCAATTGTGCCCTGAAGAAGGCTGTTTGGGTACAAAGTGCCTTGAAGTAAAACCTTCGGAGCCGTCTGCTCTGGGTGAGAGGCGGCATCCAGAAAGGAAGCCTTATGAGCAAAGAAAATGACGGAAGGCCTCCCGTGCCAGGCTACGACGAGACCCAGGTGCAGGAAACGAAGCATATGGCTCCCTCTCCTGTCGGGACGGGCGAGGGCGGCACGGGCGACGAGAAGCCGCCCAAGAAGGGCAGCGGACGTGTCGTCCTGGCTTCTGTCCTCGGCGGCGTCATCGGCGCTGTCGCAATCGTTGCAATCCTCTTCGGATTCGGCCTTGTGAAGACAGGCTTGAAGACTTCGACCTCAGGCACGAGTCCGACCCAGAACATCACGATCAACGCCGATACCGAGGATGCCACGGTTGCCGAGGCAGTCGCTGCCAAGACGGTGCCGTCTGTCGCCTCTGTCTATGTGACGACATCGTCCTCTTCGAGCCTCGGCTCTGGCGTCATCCTCGACACGGATGGCAACATCCTCACGAACTACCACGTGATCGACGGCGCCGAAGAGATCTCCGTCACGATCGAGGGGCAGAGCTATACGGCCACGGTCGTCGGTTCCGATGAGTCCTCCGACCTCGCTGTCATCAAGGCAGACCTCGAAGGCGCAACCGTCACCCCGATCGAGGTCGGCGACTCCTCCTCCCTTGTCATGGGCCAGTGGGTCATGGCAATAGGCTCGCCGTACGGCCTTGAGCAGTCCGTCTCCACGGGCATCGTCTCTGCCCTCTACCGCTCCACGATGATGCAGTCCACGAGCGGCAACACGATCTATACGAACCTCATTCAGACCGATGCTGCCATCAACCCGGGCAACTCCGGCGGCGCTCTTGTCGACTCCGAGGGCAAGCTTGTCGGCATCAACACCCTGATCGAGTCCGAGTCCGGCTCCTCTGCCGGCATCGGCTTTGCCATTCCTTCGAACTACGCTATCGAGGTCGCGAATACGATCATCTCTGGCAAGCAGGTCGTGCACCCCTATATCGGCCTCACGATGCAGACGGTCACCTCGTCTCTTGCCCAGCGCTATGGCCTCGGTGCCTCGAGCGGCGCCTATGTCGTCGAAGTCACGTCGGGCAGCCCTGCTGATACCGCAGGCATCAAGTCGGGTGACATCATCACCGCCGTCGACGGCGAGTCCATCACCTCTGCTGATGGCATGATCCTCGCAATCCGCTCGAAGAATGTCGGCGATACCGTGAGCGTCACGTTTGTCCGTGATGGGAAGGAGCAGACGGTCCAGGTCACGCTCGGCTCGGATGAGAGTCTCCAGGCAGAACAGCAGCAGGACCAGAACTCCAATTCCGGCTCCAGCATCTTCGGCTACGGCCTCGGCAATGGGCTTGGTGGCAATGGCTCGAGCTCGAATGGCCTTGGCAGCAGCAGGTAGCGCTCCTGCATAGGCACATGGGATGCCCCATCCTCTCCGGAGGGTGGGGCATCTTCTATGTGGCTCATTTCTGTCAGATGCATTTGCTACGCTCTAAGGGAGAGAACAAGGGCGATAGGAGGCCTTCCATGCAGGAAATCAGGTGCCCGCACTGCGGCAAGGTGTTCACGGTCGATGAGGCAAGCTACGCCGATATCGTGAAGCAGGTACGCGACCGGGAGTTCGCAGCAGAGATACAGAAGCAGGAGCAGATGCTCAGGCGCGAGCGCGAGCAGGCGGTCCAGCATGCAGAAGACGAGCTCAAGGCAAAGCTTCTGAAGGAGACCTCCGCGCGTGACAGCCAGATTGCCCTTCTCAAGAATGAGCTCGAGGCGCAGAAGAAGGCTGCAGACCAGAGCCTCGCTGCCAAGGATGCAGAAGCCGAGCGCTCGCTTGCCGCCCAGAAGCGTGAGAGCGACCTTGCGCATGAGGCAGGCCTCGGCGAGCTCAAGGCAAAGATCTCAGAGCTCGAGAGCGCCCTTGCTGCTGCCAAGGATGCCCAGAGCCGCCAGGAGGCAGAGCAGAAGGCAGCGCTTGCCGAGGCGCTCTCCGGACGCGACCAGAAGATAGCGACGCTCGAGGCGGAGGCAAAGGCCAAAGAGCAGGCATACGAGGCCGAAGCCAAGGCAAAGGAGCAGGCCTATCAGGACCAGAAGGCGCTTGCGCTCTCTGACCGCGACCAGAAGATTGCAGCGCTCGAAGCTGCAGCAAAGGAGCGCGAAGAGGCCTTCGCAAGCCAGAAGGCGCTGGCCTTGACCGAGGCGACCTCGCCTCTCGAGCAGAAGATTGCCGGGCTCGAAGGGGAGGTCAAGCAGGCCAAGGCAGAACGCGAGCAGGCCGAAGCGACGCTCAGGCAGGAGATGGTGGAGAAGCTCCGCGACAAGGATGTCCTCATCCAGGACAAGCAGGATGAGATAGAGAGGCTCAGGAACCAGCGTGCCCGCCTCTCGACGAAGCTCATCGGCGAGACGCTCGAGCAGCACTGCGAGATGGAGTTCAACAAGTGGCGCATGATGGGCTTCCGGAACGCCGAGTTCCACAAGGACAACGACGTCGTGGGAGGCTCCAAGGGCGACTATGTCTTCCGCGAGAACGACCCCTCGGGCACAGAGATCGTCTCGATCATGTTCGAGATGAAGAACGAGGATGAGGCTTCTGCCAAGGCCAACCGCCACAAGAATGCGGACTTCTTCAAGAAGCTCGACCAGGACCGAAAGAACAAGCACTGTGAATATGCCGTGCTCGTCACGATGCTCGAGCCGGACAACGAGTTCTACAACCAGGGCATCGTCGATGTGAGCTACGAGTATCCGAAGATGTACGTGATCAGACCCCAGTTCTTCATCCCGATGATCACGCTGCTTCGGAATGCGGGGCTCAACGCGGTGGATGCCCGCCGCGAGCTTGCCGAGACCAGGCAGCAGAACATCGATATCACGAACTTCGAGGAGGCGCTCGGCGACTTCAAGCAGAAGTTCGGGAAGAACTATGCTGCTGCCTCGAACAAGTTCCAGAACGCTATCAAGGAGATCGACTCGACGATCGACCACCTGAACAAGGTGAAGGAGAACCTCCTCTCCTCCGAGCGCCAGCTCCGGCTTGCGAATGACAAGGCAGAAGGGCTCACGATCAGGAAGCTCACCTACAAGAACCCGACCATGAAGGAGAAGTTCGAAGAGGCGAGGGCGGCCAATGAGAAGGCCCGGAAGGAGAGCCTGTCGCTTGCTGAGGGGGATGTGCCCCTGGATCCGGACGAGGTCGAATAGGCACATCAGAGAGCCTTTCAGAGCTTTTGGCAACGAGAGACATAAGCGCAGCATGAGAAGAGCGGAGCACGTCTTGCGACGAGCTCCGCTCTGCTTGTGGCTATGGGTCTGTCTCTTGTAGCCTACGCGCCCCAGACACGCTCTGCGATGCGCTTGATGAGGGCGCACTTTGCCCACTGGTCGTCCTCGGTGAGGACGTTTCCTTCCTCGGTGGAGGAGAATCCGCACTGCGGAGAGAGGCGGAGCTGCTCCAAGGGCACGCACTTCTCTGCCTCGTGGATCCTCTCGATCACGGCATCCTCATCCTCAAGCTCCGGGAACTTCGACGTGACGAGGCCGAGGACGACGATCTTGTCCTTCGCATAGCGGAGCGGCTCGAAGTCGCCGGCACGGTCTGAGTCGTACTCGAGGAAGAAGCCATCATAGTTCGCCTCGAAGAGGGTCTTTGCGACTGGCTCATAGCCGCCGGAGCTGAACCAGGTGCTCCTGAAGTTGCCGCGGCAGATGTGCGTCGTGATGGTCATGTCCTCGGGCTTTGCCTCGAGGATGCGGTTGATCGTCGTGACGTAGTGCTTTGCTGCCTCGGCCAGATCGATGCCTTCCGCCTCGTAGGCAGCACGCTTCTTTGCATCGCAGAACTCGCCCCAGGCTGTGTCATCGAACTGGAGATAGCGACAGCCGAGGTCGTAGAAGGCCTTCACGGCGTCCTGGTAGGTGGTGACGATATCGTCGAAGAGGGCCTGCTCGTCCTTATAGCGGTCGATCGGCTCATACGTAGCCTTGCCACGGACACAGGGGATGAGGTGGAGCATCGACGGCGACGGTATCGTCATCTTCGTCGGGTAGTTGCCTGCAATCTCCCTGAGCTTTGCGTAGTGCTTCAAGAACGGGTGGTCGCCGAAGCCGATCTTGCCCGTGAAGCGGAGCTGGGCGCCCTTGGGCTTCGGGCCCTTGAACTCGACGGACCAGTTGGCAGTATCCACATGCTCGACGCCCTCGAGCTCCTCGAGGAAGTCGAGGTGCCACATGGCGCGGCGGAACTCGCCGTCGGTCACGGCCTTGAGGCCGACCTTCTTCTCGCTTTCCACAAGCTCCGTGATGCACTCATCTTCGACAGCGGTGAGCTCATCTCGGGAGATCTTGCCGGCGGCAAAGGCTGCACGGGCACGTTTGAGACGCTGGGGGCGCAGGAAGCTTCCTACGATATCGTAGGTATAGGGCGGCTGCTTGATGGTCATGCGCATCTCCTCCTGGATGGCGGGCACCCGTCTGCTGCCGTGCCCTGAACGGTTCTCTGGTGTACGGACAGAAATGGTGCCAGATAGGTGCTACATAGAAAATTATCTATTAGCGAGCGATATCCATAGCATGAGACTATGGATTGAGGCTTGGGAGCGAACCTATGCCAGCCTCAGTCGGCAAGGGCGGCACAGACGAAGCTGCCGACCCAGTGGTCGGCGAGATATCCCGAAAGCTCGACATCCTGGATACCCTGGACGAGCCAGCGCGAAGCCTCCTGGGAGAGGCGGTCACGCGCGGTGCCGGCAGGAAGCGCAGCTGCTGCATCCCTTGCGGCAAGGGCACGGGAGGTCGGAAGTGCCACGGTATGCACCTCGAGGTATCCGGTGCCGTCCCACTTGCCGGGAAGATCTGCCAGAAGAGGCGAAGAGAAGCTCTCGGAGAAGAGCGCTGGCATATAGTCCTTCATCCAGGAGAGATATGCCTCCCCAGACAGGACTCTTGCCATGAGGGCGGCTTCATTCAGGATTGCCGAGGTGAAGGTATTGGCCTCGGGCTCATAGGCAAGAGGTGCCTCCACGTCATTTCCAAAGAGACGGACGGCTGCCATGCAGACGGACTCCAGAAGCTCCTGGTCATCTGTCGCCTCTGCACAGTCTGCTGCCATGGCAAGCGACCAGGCAGTGTCCGAATGCATGCCGGTGCGGGCCGGAAGCGAGAGATGCGCTATCCAGCCTGCAACGCGCCTGTGCATCTCCTCGGTGAGCGGGGAGAGGGCTGCTTGCCAGGCCTTGGCCTCATCGGCGTAGGGGCTTTTCGCAGCATTCGCGAGCTTTCCCAGCTCCTGATCGAGGGCAAGCTCCCAGGTCCAGCCGTAGGGCTTCTCCTCCCACTGGGGCACCTTCTCCTTCCAGCTTCTGGCCTCCTGCTCCATAAGGTCAGGCGCGAACGTGCGGGAGAGCTGCGCTGCTGCAGCCTTCTCGAGCTCAGGTACGTCTGTCAGGACATTGTCCTTGAGCATGCGGACAAGCGTCCAGTGCGAGTGGACGCAGGAATGCCAGTCGAAGGAGCCATAGAATGCCGGGAAGCGCTTGCGGGGCAGCTCGAGGTCTTCGGCGCAGGTGAGCGTCTGGCGCTCTGAGCAGGGGTAGGGCCGCTCTATCTGGGAAAGCACGCATCTGCAGACGCCTCTGAGCGCCTCACGCCTTCCGGCTTCGGCATATGCATCTGCGGTGATATCAAAGCCCCTGTCGCCGATCATGGGTCATCCTTCCAAGAATGATAGGTCCTCTGCCTGCCTATCCATTGTGGAGGAAGCCGATGCTGGCATGGCCTGCCATCCCGCCAGCGGAAATGCAGAAGATACAGCGATAGCCGTACATATGCCAGGCAGGGCATCTTCTCGGTTTGCGCAGCAAAGGCGCTGGGACCTATCATGTCCCGGTACAGAAACGATTGGGTGCCAGAAGGCATCTTCGGAAGGACCTGAACTTCATGCAGACATTCGACGATCTCTATTACCGGGAGCCCTATGCAAAGGAGTTCGTGGCATCAGTCACATCGTGCGAGCCGCACGATGGGGGATATGCCATCGAGCTATCTCAAACGGCCTTCTATCCGACGGGTGGCGGCCAGCCGGGAGACCGCGGCACGCTCACGCTCGGCGAGGGCGAGGATGCGGTAGTCGCCCATGTCGCAGAAGCGGTGCCTGGCAAGGCAGAAGATGGCAGCGAAGAAGGTGTCGTGCATCTGAGCGATGTGGCGCTTCCTGTCGGCTCTGAGGTACACGGTGCGCTCGACTGGACCTGGCGCCGCGACAACATGGAGGCACATACCGGCGAGCATATCGTTTCGGGCATCGTGCATGCGCTCTTCGGCTACGACAACATCGGCTTCCATATGGGGGAGAAGAGCATCGAGGTCGACTTCGACGGCGTGCTCACAGCAGAGGATGCACTCGACGTGGAGCGCCGTGCCAATGCAGCCGTTCGCGCCGATGTGCCGGTGCGTGCCCTTCTGCCGACGCCGGATGAGCTCGAGGCAATGGACTACCGCAGCAAGAAGGACCACGAAGGCCAGATCCGCATCGTCGAGATCGAAGGCGTCGATACCTGCGCCTGCTGCGGCACGCATCTCTCGTCGTCGGGCCAGGTCGGCCTCATCAAGATCGTGCGCATGAGCACGAAAAAGAAGAAGACCCGCCTCGAGCTGCTCTGCGGCAGGCGTGCGCTCGAGCTCTGCGAGGAGCGCATGGAGGAGCTCAGGGATACGAGCAACTTCCTCTCCGTTGCAGACGAAGAGGTGCCTGAGGCCGTGAAGCGCCTGTCTGCCGAGAAGGATGAGTACAAGCACGAGCTCAAGCAGGCGAGGAAGGAGAAGCTTGCACAGGATGTGGCTGCGGCTGCACCGGAAGGAAGCTTCCTTCTCTGGTTCCAGATGGGGCTCGAGATCGACGAGCTCCGCTTTGTCTGCGAGACCGCGCTTGCACGCGAGGACGTCGAGAAAGTGGCAGCCCTCTCCGATGTGCCGGGAGATGCAGCGCGCATAGCCTATGTCCTGGCAGCGAAGGAAGAAGACCTGCGTCCTGCCTGCAAGGAGCTCAACAAGAAGCTTGATGGCCGTGGCGGCGGCAAGCCCCAGATGGTCCAGGGCAGCTGGGCTTCAACGAAGGATGCTGCAGAAGCATCTGTCCGCGAGCTTCTCGGATAAGTCCAGAAACATTGACCGTCCTGCTCTATTGTCCCCTCCGCTTCCAAAGAGCGGGAGGGACATTTTCGTTGGTAAGAATGTGACCTCCGTATGGAGAGGATCTCTCTGTTTGCGATATACCCCCAAGGGGCATATAGTAGGCAGCAGCAAGAACCCCTTGGGGGTATGACAGGAGGGACCGGCGATGGCAGAAGAGAAGACGGAAGCCACAGAGCAGGAGAGCTGCCCGGCATGCGGAAGCCAGAAGCATACGCCGCGCTCCGAGAAGCTCAAGCATGATGTGGACCGGCGCATCAACCGTGCCATCGGCCAGCTCAATGGCATCAAGAACATGGTCGATTCCGACCGCTACTGCGGCGATGTGCTGACACAGCTCGCCGCCGTCGAGAGCGCAGTCAAGGCAATCTCGCGCGAAGTGATGCGCGACCACCTCGAGACCTGCGTCGTGGAACAGGTGCAGGAAGGAAACGTCGAGGTCGTCGACGAGGTCATGGACCTCTTCAAGAAGTTCTACTAGGAGCCTTGCCTCCTGCAGGCCCTTCTGCAGGAGAGCTGAGGCATATCTGTCACTGCGATATACCCCATATGGGTATTGAAAGGAGGCCAGCATGGTTGATGCGAAGGAGACCTTCGATATCTCGGGCATGACATGCGCGGCGTGCGAAGCACGTGTGCAGCGTGCCGCATCAGGCGTCAAAGGCGTGAGCCAGGCCCAAGTCAACCTGCTGAAGAATTCGATGGAGCTCGTCTACGACGGAAAGCCGAAGACGCTCGATGCGGTTGTTGCCGCTATCGACAAGGCAGGCTACGGCGCTGCCCCGCGCTCCCGTGCAAGCACATCCGAGAAGGCAGCTGCCTTCGTCGATCCCAAGATTGCGGCAGACAAGGCGATTGCCGCGAAGCAGAAGCAGCTCATCTGGTCGCTTGTGTTCGGCGTGCCGCTCTTCTATATCGCAATGGGTCCCATGCTCGGCTGGCCTGAGGTTCCGGGCCTTGCTGGCATGGAAGGGATGATGGCAAGCGCGGTGACGCAGCTCCTTCTTGCGACGTTCGTGCTCTTTGTGAACAGAAGCTACTTCCAGATGGGCTTCAAGACGCTCTTCCATCTTTCGCCCAACATGGATTCGCTCATCGCCGTGGGCTCGGCTGCGTCCTATCTCTATTCGCTCGTCGGTGTCTACCAGATGGCAGAGGCTCTGGGCGTCATGGACATGGAGGCTGCCCACTATGCAATGATGCATAGCCTCTACTTCGACTCTGCCGGCACGATCCTGGTCCTCATCACGCTCGGCAAGTACTTCGAGGCGCGTGCCAAGGGCAAGACGACAAGCGCGCTTTCAGCACTTATGGACCTTGCTCCCAAGACCGCAACGGTTATCCGTGACGGGGAAGAGCAGAAGATCTCTTCTGACGATGTGCACGAAGGCGATATCCTCGTCGTCCGCACCGGCGAGTCTGTGCCGGTCGACGGCGTGCTCACCGAAGGCACGGCATCTGTCGATGAGTCTGCCATTACGGGCGAGCCCGTCCCTGCCGAGAAGGCAGCAGGGGACAAGGTGACGGGTGCCACGGTCGTCCAGGCTGGCTGGTTCCAGATGCGTGCGACCGCTGTCGGTGCCGATACGACCCTATCCCACATCATCAAGCTCGTCGATGAGGCCACGAACTCGAAGGCTCCGATCGAGCGCACGGCTGACCGCATCGCCGGCGTCTTCGTCCCCATCGTTATGGCCATTGCTGCGGCGACCTTCGTCCTCTGGCTCGCGTTCCTGGCACCCGGAGACTTCGCTGCTGCCTTCAACCACGCCGTCTCTGTCCTTGTCATCTCCTGCCCCTGCGCTTTGGGCCTTGCCACTCCTACCGCCATCATGGTCGGCACGGAGCGTGGCGCCAAGGTCGGCATCCTGATCAAGAGCGCAGAATCGCTCGAGTGCGCAGGAGACCTCGATACGGTCGTCCTCGACAAGACAGGCACGATCACGGAGGGCAAGCCCCGCGTGACATCGTTCGTGGCGGCAGCTTCTGCTGGAAAGGATGTCCTTTCCCTTGCGGCAGCGCTCGAGAGCAGAAGCGAGCACCCGCTTGCCCAGGCTGTCGTGAGCTACGCAGAGGACGAGAAGGCAGCAGCTGACGCAGACGTCTCAGACTTCACCCAGATTCCGGGTGGCGGCCTTGCCGGCACTGTCTCGGGCGTGAAGCTCCTGATCGGCAACGCCCGCCTCATGAAGGAGCGCGGTGTCGATGTCTCCGAGCTCGTGTCTGCAGCAGATGCAGCAGCAGCCAAGGCTGAGACCCCGCTCTTCATCGCTGCTGACGGCAAGCTTTCCGCTCTTGTCGCAATCGCCGACGTCGTGAAGCCGACATCTGCCTCTGCAATCGCCCGCCTCCACCAGATGGGCATACATGCCATCATGCTCACGGGCGACCAGCCGAAGACCGCCTCTGTCATCGCCTCTGAGGTCGGTGTCGACGAGGTCGTGGCAGGCGTCCTTCCCGACCAGAAGGAGAAGAAGGTCCACGACCTCGAGCGCCAGGGACACAAGGTCGCAATGGTCGGTGACGGCATCAACGATGCGCCGGCCCTTGCCCGCGCCGATGTGGGCATCGCGATCGGTGCCGGCACGGATGTGGCGATCGGCTCTGCCGATATCGTCCTCATGCACTCCGATCCGGCCGATATCGCAACGGCGATCGAGCTCTCCCGTGCGACGATGAGGGACATCCGCCAGAATCTGTTCTGGGCGCTCTTCTACAATGCGATCTGCATTCCGGTCGCAATCGGCGTGCTCACCCCGTGGGGCATCACGCTGAACCCGATGGTGGGCGCAGCGGCAATGGGCTTCTCGTCCGTGTTCGTCGTCTCGAACGCGCTCAGGCTCTTTGCCTGGAAGCCTTCCAAAGCCAAGGCAGATGCTTCGGCAAAGGAAACGAAAGTCAGCGTATCGGAGGGGACGGATGAGAATCCGTCCGGAGAGGAAGGAAAAGATATGGCAGCAAAGACGCTTTCTATCGATGGCATGATGTGCGAGCACTGCGTCCAGCACGTGACCGAGGCACTCGAGGGTGTCCGCGGCGTGAAGAACGTCCACGTCTCGCTCGAGAACAAGAACGCGACGCTCGACGCCGGGCTTCTCGTGTCCGACGACAAGCTCAAGAAGGCCGTCGCAGACGCCGGCTACACGGTGACCGCAATCAAGTAGCTCTTGCATACAAGGCAGAATGGCAGGACGGGCAGGCTCTTCGGGACCTGCCCGTCCTGCTGTTTCTGCACGCCAATGAGATGAGGCTTCAGTCTAGGCAGAGATGCGGAGCCTGGCGGAGAACTCGGAATCTGCGGGCACGAAGCCTACTGTGACGGTGCTCTGGGACTCTTCGCTCTGGCCAGCCTCAGGCTCATTGCGGCTCTGCGGCTCTTCCTGCTGCTCGCTTGTGGTCATGGCATTCCTCGTCTCGGCGCTCATCCCTGCACTTGCGGCAAAGGCGACCATGAGGGAAGCGGCCAAGGCGCAGCAGAGCAGCGCTGCCATGATCTTTCGTGTGATCAGCGCGAACTGCAGGCCCCACTGCACGAAGGAAGCATCGGGGCGCTGCTGGACGTATTGCCGCCAGATGTAGCGCATGAGGAAATAGAGACCGACTCCTGCCGCCACCGCTCCCACATAGGGAAGGACTGCAATGAGGAGCGCGGCCACGATGAGGATGGCCAATGTCGTGAAGCAGCTGTAGCCGCAGCCCCCGGTGCTCGACGATCGCTCTCTGTACCATGGATATGCATCTCCAAGACTGAAGGTACCAGGCATGTCCAGTGCAGGCTCTGCAGGTGACAGGATTCGGCTGCTGAAAAGCGTGCAGGCGTGGTGCCTGCCCGCTTGCTGGAAGCCATATCTTTCTGGCTTATGCTGCCTTCTTCTGGGGATGGGGAAGCTCTGCGGCAATCCAGGAGGCTGCAAGCACCACCGGCAATGTGATCGGCGGGAAGCACAGTGCCAGAACAGCAGTCGAGAGGATCGGCTTTCTTGTCCAGCCGCCGACCGCAGCTCCTGCAGCAACAGCAACCGGCAGGAGCGGGTCTGCACCCATGAGCGATGCCACGGCGTAGCCAAGCGCGACGCCGCAGAAGATCGTCGGGAAGAACTCGCCGCCTGTCCAGTCGAGCGCCACGCACATCTTTGTCATGCATATCTTCACGAAGGCAACGAGGATGAGAAGTGCTGGTGCCCAGCTCTGCCAGGTATCGATGAGGTCCACGATATCGTCCTGGCCGGAGAACGTGAGGTCGGGAAGAATGCAGGCAAGGCCGCCGAGCACAAGGCCGGCAAGGAGCGCCTTCTTCAAGGGGTCGGGGCCTATGGCAGAAGAGATGCTCGCGGCCACCTTCTGGGCGGCAAGTGCGAAGAGTGCAAACGCGTAGCCAAGCAGGAGCGCCACGATGCCTGCACCCCAGTCGGCCGTGGCGTAGTCGATGCCTTCGAAGCGCGGCATCTCGCCAGCAGAGCCGAGGACATGCGATACGCAAGCCCAGCCGAGCACGAAGAAGATGGCAGCAAGGATCCAGAGGAGGACCTTCCAGAGCTTTCTGAGCGGCAGCTCCTGAAGCGTCTCCTTTGCCTCCTTCGAGGCCTGTGCTTCGTCGTCTGTATCGAGGAGCGTCCTGATGGCGCGGCGGAAGGGATGGGTGTCGGCACTCAGGGCGCCAGTGCCACCGATTCTCGTCTTGTCGAGCACCGCCGTGAATCCTGCTGCGGCAAAGCCTGCGATGCCTGCCTCGGGGCCGATGGCGCCGCCGAAGACGATCGGTGCGAAGAAGAGGCCCAGGGTCTTTCCGAGGTGCGGGATATGGTAGCCGCCCTCCTTACGGCAGATGCCGAAGACCTGGTGCATCGTGTCGAGCTTGAAGCCGCAGCGCCTCGTCCAGAGGCCGATGATGAGGCCGCCTGCAAGGCAGAGCAGAAGCGGGGAGAGCTGGGAGAGGACAGGCGGCAGCTGCTCTGCCGCTGCGTCCCAGACGCTATCGCGCAGCTTGTCGACAGCCCAGAGCGCAGCGAAGGTGCCGATGCCGGCGACGAAGGCAGGGATGGTCGAAAGCAGGAGGAAGGCGAGGAAGGTCTCTGCCTTCTGCGTGGGGGTATGTGAGGGTGTTTCAGGCTGGGGCATCGATGAGCTCCTTCAAGGTTGCATGCACACAGGGCTGACTATACCCGCTCCTGCGTACAGGGCGCTTCGGGTTTCGCCGTGGGGATGGGCTTTGGGCGGCACCGTGCGTTCCTGGTGCGCTACCCTGTCAGAGGATGAAATGATTCGATGCCTTGTGCATCTTCGATAGGGAGGCAGAAGATGGCAGACCAGATGTCGCTCTTCGGCGGAAGCACGCCGGTGCCGGAAGGCGAAGGGACGAAAGAGACGCCCCGGGAGCATGCGGCACGCCTGAACGAGATCTTGAACCATGCGGCCTATGCCTACTATGCGCTCGATGCGCCGGAGATGACCGATGCCCAGTTCGACCGCTATCTCCGCGAGCTCCAGGGCATCGAGGCCGCGCACCCCGAGCTTGTGACGCCCGACTCCTACACGCAGCGCATCGGCGGCTTCGTGAGCGAGCAGTTCGCACCCGTCCGCCATGCCCAGCGCATGTACTCGATCGACGATGCAATGAACCTCGAGGAGCTCGACGAGTGGCTCGCACGCACGGACGAGGCGCTCGGCGCCTCGCCGGAGCATCCGCTTGCCTATACGTGCGAGCTCAAGATCGATGGCCTGGGCATTGCGCTTACCTACCGTGATGGCAGACTTGTGCGTGCTGCCACCCGCGGCGATGGCACGACAGGCGAGGATGTGACCCAGAACGCCCTCACGATCAAGGACATCCCGCGCACGCTTGCAAGGGCAGGCCTTGCAAAGATCGCCGACGGTGGCTTCGGTCGCTCGATCGAGGTCAGGGGCGAGGTCTACATGCCGCGCCACAGCTTCCAGCGCCTGAACGAGGAGAACGATGCGGCAGGACGTCCGCCCTTCGCGAACCCGAGGAATGCTGCCGCAGGGTCGCTGCGCCAGAAGGATCCGAAGGTCACAGGTGCCCGCGACCTCGAGACCTTCATCTACGCCGTCGCAGACGAAGGGCCACTAGCCGTGACGACGCAGCACGACTTCCTCGCCTGGCTCTCGTCCTGCGGCTTCAGCGTGAATCCGCATGCGAGGCGCGTCACAAGCTCGAAGGCCGTGCACGAGTACTGCGCCGATGCTCTGGCCCACAGAGACAGCCTCGACTACGATATCGACGGCGTCGTCGTAAAGGTCGACGAGTTCTCGGGACAGGAGACCTTGGGCTTCACGGCACGCGCTCCGCGCTGGTCGATTGCCTTCAAGTTTCCGCCTGAAGAGAAGAAGACCGTGCTCCGCGAGATCAGGGTGCAGGTAGGCCGCACGGGCGTGCTCACGCCGGTTGCCGAATTCGATCCGGTCGTCGTTGCTGGATCCACGATTGCCAGGGCAACCCTTCATAACATCGACGAGGTGCACCGCCGCGATGTGCGTGTCGGCGACACGATCGTCGTCCACAAAGCCGGCGATGTCATCCCCGAGGTCGTGGGACCGGTGCTTGACGGAGAGATGGCGCAAGAGCATGCAGCGCGGCCCGAGTGGGAGATGCCGAAGGTATGCCCGTCCTGCGGAAGCCCCGTTGTCCAGGAAGAGGGAGAGGTCGCCTACCGCTGCGTCTCCATCGACTGCCCGGCACAGGCTCTGGAGCGTCTCATCCACTGGGGCAGCCG
This sequence comes from Olsenella sp. AGMB03486, assembly GCF_040884255.1. Lineage (NCBI taxonomy): Bacteria > Bacillati > Actinomycetota > Coriobacteriia > Coriobacteriales > Atopobiaceae > Olsenella > Olsenella sp. AGMB03486. The sequence goes on along the minus strand of NZ_JBEVTM010000005.1, from coordinate 82,938 downwards.
TCCTGCGATGGATATCGACGGCCTCGGCGAGGAGATCGTGAAGCGCCTTCTCGATGAGGGAGCCGTGCGCGATGTGGCTGACTACTACGACCATCTCACAGAGGACATGCTTGCCGGCACCCAGACCGGACGCGTCTATGACACGACGACGAAGGATCATATCGAGGGCGACGCGATCGTCGTCGGCCCCACGATTGCAAAGAAGATCATGGAGCAGATCGAGGTCTCCAAGAAGCAGGGGCTCTCGCGCGTCCTCTTCGGCCTTGGCATCCGCCATGTCGGCACGAATGTGGCACAGCTTCTGGCCAAGCGCTTCGGCTCGCTCGAGGCTCTCATGCTCGCCGATGAGGAGACGATCGCCTCGATCGAGGGCATCGGTCCCAAGATTGCCCATGCTGTGCATGAGTTCTTCGAGATCAAGGAGAACGTGGCTGTGCTCGAGCGCCTGCGTGCGGCAGGCGTGATGCTCGAGCAGCCCGGCTTCGGTAAGGAGCCGGAAATGCCGCAGACGCTTTCCGGCCTCACGTTCGTGCTCACGGGCACGCTCGAGCACTATACAAGAGATGAGGCAGGCGCGAAGCTCAAGGCCATGGGCGCCAAGGTCTCGGGCAGCGTCTCGAAGCGGACGAGCTACGTCGTCGCGGGAGCATCGGCAGGCTCGAAGCTCACGAAGGCGCAGAGCCTGGGCGTGCCTGTGCTCGACGAGGCAGCGCTCGAAGAGATCATAGCGACCGGCAAGGTGCCAGAGGCGTAAGAGCCAGGGACGGATGCAGCTTCAGGTATCCGTCCTTTTCCTATGCCGGCTTTATCAAAAGCGCCGTAAAACCCCTGGCTTCAGCTATGGGGATATGAGGCGCAGCGGCAGCATGAAGGCACGCGGACAGCAGGGCGTGGCATAATCCATCCAGAGGGCACGGAGACGCCGCAGGCCAATATTTGCAGGCGGCATGGGCAGGGATTCCGGGAGAGGGCAGGAGGTGGCCTGGAGTGGAGCGCTCCTATGAGATACGCATCTATCCGAACGCGCGGCAGCGAGAGCTCATTGGGCGAACCTTCGGCTGCTGCAGATATGTCTACAACAGGGTCCTTGCCATGCGCCAGGAAGAATATGGGCGGAACGGAAAGTCCCGGGGCATCGGCTCGTACATGACGCAGCTGCCGGTTTGGAAGAAGACAGACGCGCCCTTCCTTGCGGAGGTGGACTCCATGGCGCTGCAGCAGTCCCTGCGCGACCTGGACAGGGCATACCAGAACTTCTTCCGCAATCCAGGCAGGACGGGGTTCCCGAAGTTCAGGTCCAAGCATGCAGGCCGCAGGTCGTACCGCACAAACATGGCATGCGTCCCAGACCCACGCCATGTGAAGCTCCCCAAGCTCGGCCTCGTGAAGGCGCGGGTGAGCAGGAGGATCGAGGGCCGCGTGCTCTCGGCAACGGTGAAGCAGGTGCCCTCTGGCAGATACTTCGTGTGCCTGTGCTGCACGGACTGCCCGGAACCCGAGGCAGCGCCGGGCGCCATCGCGGTGCTCGGCATCGACGCCGGCGTGCACGACCTCATGGCCCGGAGCGATGGCGTGAAGGTCGCAAACCCCAAGGCGCTTGCCAAAGGCGAGAGGAAGCTCGCCCGGGAGCAGAGGCGCCTGTCCCGCAAGCGGAAAGGCTCCGCCAGCAGACGGAAGCAGAAGAGGAAGGTGGCCCGCATCCATGAGCGGATAGCAAACCAGAGGAAGGACGCCATCCACAAGGCCACGACCGAGGCGGTGCGCGAGAGCCAAGCCATCGCCGTCGAGGACCTGAACGTCAGAGGGATGGAGAAGAGCCGCCGTCTGGCAAAATCCGTCGCGGATGCCTCCATGTCCGAGATGGCCCGCCAGCTGGAGTACAAGTGCGCCTGGCACGGGCGGCATTTCGTGAAGGTGAGCCGCTGGTATCCATCCTCGAAGATGTGCTCGTGCTGCGGGCATGTCCTAGAGGAGCTGCCGCTCTCCGTCCGTGCGTGGACGTGCCCCGTCTGCGGGGCGAGCCACGACCGCGACCTCAACGCGGCGGTCAACATCGCGCGGGAAGGAGCGCGGCTTCTAAACAAAGCAGACGGTACCGCAGGGCTTGCGGGAACCGGGGACGCGAAAGCGTCCCGAACGCTCGTGGAGCAGGCGTAAGACCAGCTTCCGCCGCAAGGCGGAGGAAGGCTATCTGCGTCGAAGCGAGAATCCCCCAGCTTCAGCCATGGGGAGTGTCAAGGGTGCTGAAAACATGTCGGGCGTGTGTTTGGCTATGTTTCGGGCATGATTCGTTCGAATGACAACTCCGAGAAGCCTTTCTGTCTTCCCGGGGGTGCTCACTGGGTGGAAACAATCCTTGCGTAGACTCACATCGAAGCTGAGAGGGAAGACACGCAAGGGAGAAACCTTATGAGTTCAGACAACCAGCTGCATGCCGACCAGCATGCGCAGGCCTGCGCTTCTTCAGAGAACGAGGGACTCTACCGTCCCGAGTTCGAGCATGATGCCTGCGGCATCGGCGCGCTTGCCCATCTGAAGGGCCAGCGTTCCCACCAGATGATCGACGACGCCCTGAGCGTCCTTGTGAACCTCGAGCACCGTGGCGGCAAGGGCCTCGAGCACAATACCGGCGACGGCGCCGGCATCCTGTTCCAGGTGCCGCACCGCTTCTTCCGCCGCGAGGCACAGCGCTATGGCTACCTTCTGCCGGATGAGGGCGACTACGGTGTCGCTATGCTCTTCTTCCCGCAGGATGAAGAGGGCCTCGCTGTCGCAAAGCGCGTATTCGAGGATGGCTGCGCCGAGCAGGGCATTCCTCTGCTCTTCTGGCGCTCGGTTCCGACGGATGCCCACGACCTCGGCGAGACCGCCAGGGCATGCATGCCGACAATCGTCCAGGCATTCCTGGGCCGTCCCGAGAACGTGGAGCGTGGCCAGGCGTTCGAGCGTGCGCTCTATGTCTGCCGCCGCGTCATCGAGAAGAAGGCCGACGCTGAGAGCGCGCTTTCGGGCAAGATCTTCTATGTCTGCTCGATGAGCAGCCGCACGATCGTCTACAAGGGCATGCTTGTCGCGACGCAGATGCGCCGCTTCTATCCTGATCTGGCCGATGCTTCGACCGAGTCCTCGATCGCGCTTGTGCACTCCCGCTACTCCACGAACACGACGCCGAGCTGGGAGCGTGCACACCCGAACCGCTACATCATCCACAACGGCGAGATCAACACGCTCAAGGGCAACGTGAACTGGATTCGTGCCCGTGAGCCGGGCCTGTACTCTCCTGTCATGGGTGCAGACTTGAAAAAGGTCATCCCCATCATCAACCGTGAGGGCTCAGACTCTGCCATCCTCGACAACGTGCTCGAGTTCCTGACCATGAACGGCCGCTCGCTTCCGCGTGCGGTCTCGATGCTCCTGCCTGAGCCGTGGGACAAGAACCCGAGCCTCTCGGAAAAGCGCCGCGCCTATGACTCCTACCAGTCCATGCTCATGGAGTCCTGGGATGGCCCTGCTGCCATCGCCTTCACGGACGGCATCGTCACGGGCGCTGCCCTTGACAGAAACGGCCTTCGTCCTGCCCGCTACTATGTGACACGTGATGACCGCCTGATCCTCACCTCCGAGGTCGGTGCCCTTCGCTGCGACCCTGAAGAGGTGCTCCAGACCGGCTCTCTCGGCCCGGGCCAGATGCTTCTTGTCGATCCTGCAAAGGGCCGCGTGCTCTGGGACGACGAAATCAAGGAGGCCTTCGCAAACCAGAAGCCATACCGTGACTGGGCTGCCGCAGAGACGATCGACGTCGAGGACCTGAAGCCTGCAGACTCCGATCCCTTCGAGCAGCATGATGCAAAGGTGCCGCTCGTGACGAGGCTTGCCCGCCACGGCTACCACTTCGACGATGTGGAAGAGGCAATACTTCCTATGGCACAGAAGGGCGCAGCCCCTCTGGCTTCCATGGGTGCAGACATTCCTCTGGCAGTGCTTTCCCGCCACCCGCGCTCGTTCTTCGACTACTTCAACCAGCTCTTCGCCCAGGTCACGAACCCGCCTATCGATGCGCTTCGTGAGAGCTTCGTGACGTCGACCCTGCTCTATCTCGGCAACCATGGCAACATGCTCGAGGACATGCGCGACAACTGCCGCCTCGTGCGTCTCCAGGGCCCGATCCTTACGAAGGACGAGTTCGACCGCATCTGCGCTATCGACCATGAGGGATTCGAGGCACGCCGCTTCTTCGCCACCTACAAGCGTGACGGCGGAGATGACGCACTGGAGAAGGCGCTTGACGAGCTCGGCGACGAGATCGTCGCAGCCGTGCGCGAGGGCGTGAACATCATCGTCCTCTCCGACCGTGCAGCAGACGGCGAAGTCTCCATCCCGTCGCTTCTTGCTGTCGGCTCTGTCCACAACCGCCTGCTTGCTGCTGGCATCCGTACCCGTGCCGACCTCGTCGTCGAGTGCGGCGATGCAATCACGCCGCATGACTTCGCGACGCTTGTCGGCTACTCTGCCTCCGGCATCTATCCGTACATGGCCCATGACTGCATCCGTGCACTCTCCGAGAAGGGCGAGCTTGCCCTTTCCGCCGAAGAGGGCATCGCGAACTACAACAAGGCAATCACGAAGGGCATCGTCTCCGTCATGTCCAAGATGGGCATCTCGACGATGCAGGGCTACCACTCTGCCCAGATCTTCGAGATCGTCGGCTTCTCGAAGGAGTTCGTGGACAAGAACTTCAAGAACACGGTCTCCCGTGTCGGCGGCCTGGGCGTGGCCGATGTCGAGCGCGAGTGCAACGAGCGCTACGACGAGGCAGAGGCTCTGAAGAAGAGCCCGGCTCCCGACCAGCTTGCAAGCTCCGGCCTCACGAAGTGGAGGCCTCTCGGCGGCGAGGACCACATGATCACGCCGCAGGTCATCTACCTTCTCCAGCGTGCTGTGCGCGAGGGCGACTACGATCTCTTCAAGCAGTACTCGAAGGCGCTCCATCCGAAGAACCGCTCGATCGTCCTTCGCGACCTCCTCGAGTTCGTGCCGCTCGCCTCGGGTCCTGTGCCTCTCGACGAGGTCGAGCCTGCCTCTGAGATTGTGAAGCACTTCACGACGGGCGCCATGTCCTACGGTGCCATCTCCGAAGAGGCACATGAGTGCATGGCCATCGCAATGAACCGCATCGGCGCGAAGTCGAACACCGGCGAGGGCGGCGAGAACCCGTCCCGCGAGACGACGCTTCCGAACGGCGATTCGAAGCTCTCTGCAATCAAGCAGGTGGCATCGGCGCGCTTCGGCGTCACGAGCCGCTACCTCATGAGCGCAAAGGAGATCCAGATCAAGCTTGCTCAGGGCGCAAAGCCGGGCGAGGGCGGACACCTGCCGGGCCGCAAGGTCTGGCCGTGGGTCGCTGAGGTTCGCCGCTCGACGCCGGGCGTCGGCCTGATCTCGCCTCCGCCTCATCACGACATCTACTCGATCGAGGACCTGGCAGAGCTCATCTTCGACCTCAAGAATGCCAACCCGGGCGCCCGCATCTCCGTGAAGCTCGTCTCCGAGGCAGGCGTCGGCACGATTGCCACAGGCGTAGCCAAGGGTGGCGCGAACAAGATCACGATCTCCGGCGCCAATGGCGGTACCGGTGCAGCCCCGCGCGACTCCATCTACCATGCAGGACTGCCCCTCGAGCTTGGCCTCGCCGAAACGCAGCAGACGCTCCTCAGGAACGGCCTCCGCTCCCGTGTCGTGCTCGAGGCTGACGGCAAGCTCATGGACGGCCGCGATGTGGCCGTAGCATGTCTGCTCGGTGCCGAGGAGTTCGGCTTCGCGACGGCGGTCTGCCTTTCCATGGGCTGCCTCATGCAGCGCGACTGCCAGCAGGACACCTGCCCGATCGGCCTTGCCACCCAGAACTGCCGCCTGCGCAAGTGCTTCGTCGGCAAGCCTGAGCACGTCGTGAACTTCATGATGTTCGTGGCAGAGGAGCTCAGAGAGTACATGGCCCAGCTCGGCTTCCGCACGGTCGACGAGATGGTCGGACATCCCGAGTGCCTGCGCCAGGTCAAGGTGGAGAACAACTGGAAGGCCAACACGCTCGACCTCTCGCCGATTCTGGCCCAGGTCACGAACGAGTTCGGCAAGGATATCCCGGGCGCCGAGGCAAAGCACTATCTGCCGAGCATGGCTATGGACTCAGGGCTCTCCCAGACGCTCGACTCCACGCTCTTCATCCCGTACACGAAGACGGCCAGGGAATCGCTTCGTCCTATCCGCTTCCATGCGGACATCTCGAACGTGAACCGCTGCGTCGGTACGATGCTCGGCTCTGCCGTGACGGCAAAGCATCCCGAGGGCCTGCCTGAGGGCTCGATCACGATCGACTGCGAGGGCTCGGGTGGTCAGTCCTTCGGCGCCTTCCTGCCGGCGGGCATCACGCTCAACATCTCGGGCGATGCGAATGACTACTTCGGCAAGGGCCTCTCCGGCGGCATCCTGACGGTGGCTCCTCCTGCATCGGCGACGTTCAAGTTCAACGAGAATGTCGCAATCGGCAACGTTGCCTTCTACGGCGCCACGTCGGGCAAGGGCTTCATCAACGGTCTTGCCGGCCAGCGCTTCGGCGTCCGCAACTCCGGCGCCACGATCGTGTGCGAGGGCGTGGGCAACCACGGCTGCGAGTACATGACAGGCGGCGTGGCACTCATCCTCGGCGAGGTCGGACAGAACTTCGCAGCCGGCATGTCCGGCGGCATCGCCTACGTGTTCGACGAGCACCGCACGCTCAAGGACCGCACAAACATGGACATGGTCAGCCTGAAGCCGGTCGACGAGGACGACATCACGCTCATCCACAGCCTCATCGAGGAGCATGTCCGCCGCACGAAGAGCCCGCTCGGCATCAAGATGCTCTACCGCTTCGACGATATCGTGCCTGAATTCGTGAAGGTCATCCCGCACGAGTACGAGCGTGCCCTCACCCTCACACGCGAGGCGGAGAAGCAGGGCAAGAGCCACGAGGATGCAGTCGAGTATGCATTCGAGACCATGAGGAAGGAGATGTAGGCCATGGGAAAGCCAGGAGCATATCTTTCGATCGATCGCCAGGAACATGGCATGCGTCCTGCCAAGGATGCGCTCAAGGACTTCGGCGAGCTTGCCCAGCCTCTCTCCGAAGAGCTGCAGGAGCTGCAGGCCAGCCGCTGCATGTACTGCGGTGTCGCGTTCTGCCAGACCGGCATCTCGTTCGGTCCGGCCCGCACGTCCGGCTGCCCGCTCCACAACCTGATTCCTGAGTGGAACGATCTTCTCTACCGCGGCCTCTGGGACGATGCGGCTGCACGCATGAGCCTCACGAACCCGTTCCCCGAGTTCACGGGCAGGGTCTGCCCGGCACTCTGCGAGGTGGCCTGCAACCTGGGCCTCCACCAGGAGCCGATGACGATCAGGGACGACGAGCGTGCCATCTCCGATCACGCCTGGGAGTCCGGCTACATGAAGCCGCTTGCGAAGCACGCAGACGACGCAAAGAGCGTCGCCGTCGTGGGCTCTGGCCCCTCCGGCCTGGCAGCTGCCTGGGAGCTTGCCCGCCGCGGCTTTGCCGTGACGGTTGTCGAGAAGTCTGACCGTGCAGGCGGCCTTCTCATGTATGGCATCCCGAACATGAAGCTCCCGAAGGAGGTCGTCGAGCGCCGTGTCAAGCTCATGGAGGACTCCGGCATCGTGTTCGAGACCTCCCGTGATGTGACCGATCCGGCCGTTGCCGAGTGGCTCAAGAATAGCTTCGACGCTATCGTCGTCGCTGCAGGCGCTGGCGCTGCCCGCACGCTCAGGGTGCCGGGTGCAGACGGGGAGGGCGTCGTCCTCGCCGTCGACTATCTGACCTCCTCGACGAAGTCGGTCCTTTCCGGCAAGGCTCCTGCCATCTCTGCCAAGGGCAAGGACGTCGTTGTCATCGGCGGCGGCGATACGGGCACGGACTGCGTCGCAACGGCGCTTCGCCAGGGTGCCAAGAGCGTCCACCAGCTCGAGTTCCTGCCTGCTCCTCCGGATGCAAGGAAGCCCGGCAACGCCTGGCCTGAGTGGCCGAATGTGAAGAAGACCGACTATGGCCAGCTCGAGGCTGAGGCAGTCCAGGGAGCCGACCCGCGCTCCTGGGCATCTGACACCATGGAGGTCCTCCGTGGCGAGGATGGCTCGCTTCAGGGCCTCAAGGTCGCAGACCTCGACTGGAGCGCCGACAAGCCGCAGCGTATCGAGGGCTCCGAGCATGAGCTGCCGGCCCAGCTTGTCCTCATCGCAATGGGCTTCTCTGGCCCCACGGCCGAGGTCCTCTCTGCACTCGGTGTGAGCTCGCACGAGTTCCGCGGCGGCGTCCGTCCGACGCTTGCGGCGGAAGACTCCCATCGCGCGGAGGCAGAAGGGGAGACCCCGGTCTTTGTGGCAGGCGACACGAGGAATGGCTCCTCGCTCGTCGTCACGGCCATCGCTGATGGCCTGGCCTGCGCCAAGGAAGCAGCGGAAGCACTCTGATCTACGTCCAGGCGCAGCCTCAAGCGCTGCGCCTGGTTTCTTTGCAGCACGTCCGAGTCTTGAAAGGGGCGGCCATGGCGGAAAGAGATCTCACACAGCAAAGCGGGGATGCGCCTCAGGCACCCCAGTGGGTCGATGGCACCTCCGAAGATGACGGGGAAAGCGATATTCCCCTGGTATGGATGGAGAACGGCGACGAGCATCCTTTCGTTCCCGCAATGGGAGACAACGAGCCTTGGCTTGATGTCATGAACACGATGCTGGAGGACGAGCGGAAGCGCGAGCCGAAAGAGAAGCCCAAGCACGAGGAGGATCCCGAAGAGGCGGAGCGCCGCCGCATGAAGGACGACCTCCTGAAATGGGTGTAGAAGATCTGAAGTTGCGAGCGGCCCGGGGTCTTGAGGCTCCGGGCCGCTCGTCTTGTCTCAGGCATGTCTTTTGTGTCTAGCGGATGATATCAGGGGCGCCTTCTCCTTCGGACATGAAGTCGCCGTTGTAGTTCCTGTTGCCAGTCAGAGGGAAGAGGTCCTTGCCGGCAAGGAAGGCCTCTGCAGCCTCTGGCCAGCTCTTCTCGGCCGCCTCGAAGACATCGAGGAAGCTCTCGGTGGATTCTTTCCCGGTAGCAGGATCCTTCCAGACATGGTGCTCCGTATTGGCAGAAGCGCAGGACGTATCGTGGTGTGCCGGATGCACAAGGGAGGCGAGCATCGAATATTCGCGGGCAAGTTCCTCAACATTCGTGAGCGTGATTTCGGAGAGCCTGCCTTTCGGCTCGAGTGCATGGTAGAGGCGCGCATAGTCGCGCACGGCATGGCCATACTGCTTGCCGTCGAGCGGAAGGCCATATACCTCGTGCGCTGTCTGGGAGAAGAGGGCAGAGCCTATGCGCGAGATCTGGGGCGTCGTCTCGAGGGCACGCTGCGCTGCCTCGCCGGTCTCTGCTCCTTCTTCTTTCCTTGCCCACAGGAGCCAAGAGTCGATATCGGCCTCTATCACGGCATGGACCTCGCTATGCGCGGAGACAAGGTCTGGATCCTGGGCACCGAGCGCCTCCTGCTCTGCATAGACGAAGGGGTGCGCGTGGGAGTCGAGCCAGTAGTGGGCAAAGAGGCCGACCGTGAAGGCACGGCCGATGCCCTGGTCCTCCTTGGGCAGGGCCAGGACAGCAGCACGCAGGGATTCGAGCGCTGCTGCCACCTTCTCGGCGTGCATCTGGTTTGCCAGCACGTGGCAGGTGTGGTTGTGGGTGACCGGTCCTGTCCAGCGGCAGAAGAAGGGATCGGGCCCCTGGGAGCCGAGGATATAGGCACGCTGCTCTTCGCCGCTCGAGAAGAGCTCGTGCGGCAGATAGGGGAGCGTCTCCTTAGCAAAGAGGCTGTGGGTGATGAGTGCAGGCATGAAGAACCTCGCTTTCAGCTTATCTGATGGAAACGTGCAGCAAAGGCCATATGGCACCTTTCAGCTGGCAAAGCGGCTAGAATAGGCACTTTGCTGCTGCGGGAGGCGCCTCGAGAACAGGTGCCAGAAATTCGAGGCCACGCGTGAACATAGCCGAGATCGTCCTTCTGGGTGCTGCTCTGTCGGCAGATGCCTTTGCTGTCACTGTCTCTGATGCTTGTACCTATACCCATGAACGGCGGCGCCGACTGTTCCTGATGCCGGTCTTCTTCGGATTTTTCCAGGCGCTCATGCCCTGCCTCGGCTATGTGCTGAGCGGCCTTGCGGCAGATCTCATCGAGAGATATGCAGGCATCGTTACCCTCGTGATCTTGGGCATCATCGGCGCCAGCATGCTGATTGAAGGCATCAAGTCGCTCAAGAAGGAGAAGCCGGAAGACTGCGAATGCTGCGGCGACACAAGCCGGCACCTTACGGTCTGGACCTTGATCCTTCAGGCCATCGCCACCGCTATCGATGCCTTCGCGGTCGGTGTGAGCCTTCGTGCCGAGGGCGTGCCTATCCTGGCCTCCTCAGCCATCATCGGCTGCACCACCTTCGCGTTCTGCATCGTGGCGCTCTTCATCGGACGCCGCCTCGGCACGCTTCTGGGGGACAGGGCCGAAGTCGCAGGCGGCTGTGTCCTCATCCTTATCGGCCTCAAGGCCTGCTTCCTGTAGCTCTGTATGGATTCTGGGCGCCCGTCTATGCAGGTGGGCGAATGGGTAACAATGGCTCTGGCACAAATTGGCTTATGAATGCTGGCTTTTCCTCAAGGAGGCTTTCCTCAATGGATTTCCTGAAACGCATATTCCGTCACGGCAAGTCGAGCACGCTGCTCTCGGGCGCGTTCCTTGCGCTTCTCGGCGTCATCTGCCTCGGCTATACCGAGGATGCCGTCCTCGGTATCGTCCGCCTTGTCGGTATCGTCTCGCTTGTCCTCGGCATCACGAAGTTCGTCGATGTCTTCATCAACAAGATGAAGGACCCGGCGCTTGTGAGCGCAGGCGTCGTCGAGGTCGTCCTCGGCCTGATCCTGACCCTTGCTCCCGATGCCTTCATCGTGATCGTCTTCATCATCCTGGGCATTGCCGTCATCGGCTGCGGCATCACGGCGGTCGAGGAGAGCAAGGAAGGCACAGGCACGCACGACAAGGTTGTCGGCATCTGCGATATCGTCCTCGGTGCAATCATGGCGATCGCTCCCTTCGCCTTCATCAACGCGATCGGCATCATCTCGGGCCTGGCCCTTCTTGTGGCGGGCTCCACGCAGATCCTCGCATCGATGAAGATGCCGGAGGAGAGCTTCGCGAAGAAGCGGTAGGACAGAAGGAATCTTGGCTGGACGCCCGTCTGCACATGAGCAGGCGGGCGTCTTGCCGAAGAATTGGCGCATTCTGGGGCCGGCAGCTGCCGGCTCATTCCGAATGTAGGAGAATGGCACTGAACAGACAGGATGCCCGCGCATAGGCACAGGATCGGAAGGGTTGGCCATGGACAATATCACCCGCAGGGACTTCTTCGGTGCAGCCGGCACGCTTGCGGCAGCTCTGGGACTTGCTGCCTGCAGCTCGGGCTCATCCTCTGGCACGACGACGACCACATCCGATCCGGTCGGTGCAGGGTCTGACCTCATCGAGGCAGCGCAGGCAGAGGGCTCGATCTCTGTGCTCGGCTCCTGTGGCGAGGAGTACCTGAAGGCAGCAGCTGCGCACTTCAAGGAGCTCTACAATATCAAGGTCGACTACAAGCATCTCGCGACCGGCGAGGCGCAGTCCTTGATCGAGTCTGAGGCCGGAGCTCCCACCTACGACATCTGGTTCGGCGGCACGACCGATCCCTACAATATCGTCTCGGACGAGAAGCTGTTCGACAGCTCCTATCTGCCGAAGAACTCCTCGCACCTCATGAGCGAGTCCTATATGTCCTCGAACAACGACTGGTTCGGCATCTACAAGGGACTCTTGGGCATCATGTACAACAAGGAGGAGCTCGAGCGTCTCGGGGCAGATGCGCCGAAGGACTGGCCAGACCTGCTCTCCGATTCCTACAAGGGCCTCATCTGGACCGCAAACTACGAGACGAGCGGCACCGCGCGCCTCTTCATGAACACGATCGTCCAGCTCTATGGGCACGACCAGGGCATGCAGTACCTGACGCAGCTCGACAAGAACGTCCAGGTCTATACGAAGGTCGGCGCCATGCCAGTCAAGAACCTCGGCACGGGGGAGTGCGTCATCGCTGTCGGCTTCCTGCACGACGGAATTGCGCAGATCGAGGACAACCACTACGAGAACATCGAGCTTGTCCAGCCGACATCGGGCGTTTCCTACGAGATCGGCGCTACGGCTGCGCTCAAGGGCTGCGCGCATCCGAATGCCGCAAAGCTCTGGCTCGAGTATGCGCTCTCGCCTGAGTGCGTCGAGCTCGGTGCAAAGAACGGCTCCTACCAGAACCTCGTGATCGACAACGCGACGCAGCCGTCCCAGGTGAGCAAGCACAAGCTCAACCCGGACAATGTGATGGACTACGACTTCGAGAACGCGAAGGAGCACACGACTGCCTATGTCCAGGAGATCATGGGCATCATAGGCGGCACGGACTCGCGTTTCGAACGCTAGATACGAAACAAGAACTGAAACCGACAAGCCGGATTCAAGGGCGCCAAAGCGGGTATGAGCCTCATCAAGGATATACCTGAAGGCGCCCTTTGTGCGTCTTCGAGAGAAGGGGCAGCTATGGAATTCAGATTTCAGCGTTCGAAGGCAGGTGCGATACTCTCTGGCATCGCCTTCATCATCCTGGGCATCGTCGCATTCACGCATCCAGCGAATGCAACGCTCTTCCTGACCGAGGTCACGGGCTGGGTCCTCATCGTGCTCGGCGTCTGCGGCCTCGTGATGGCATTCACGCACTTCAGCATCATGCTCTCGCAGCTCGACTTCTACGGCGGCCTTCTGGCGCTGCTCCTGGGCATCCTGGTCGTGAACTGGCCGCAGTTCTTCGTAGCCTGGATCTTCGTGCTTTTGGGCATCTACGTGATGATTGCCGGCTTCAACTCCGTCTTTGCTGCCAACTCCCTGCGCATGCTCGGCGTCTCCGGTTCTGGCGGCGCCATGTTCGGAGGCTTCCTCATGGCATTCCTGGGCCTTCTGCTCATGATGTCGCCGTTCATGATGGCAAGCGTATCGATGATGGTGGCAGGCGTCACTCTCGTCTATGCAGGCGTCATGAGCATCGTCGACGGCATCCGCATGAAGAAGCACGAAGACGCCTGAATCTCACGGCAATACCGATAATCCGGAGGTCTTGGCCTACATTGCCGGAGCCTCTTTCCATAATGCGGCAGTCCGGTCGTGCAGCCAAAGCCTGATCCACGACGCACGGCGGAGGTCCTCTGTTTCTTGAACGAGTCCCTGTCGCCCTGCTGCATATCGACCAGTCGCAACCTTCGAGCTTTATTTGGGTCTACGAATTGGTTTTGCGTCGGGCGGAAATGCCGCCTATGCCTCCTTGGAACAAGCTCGGTCCATCACGAAGCGGAAGGAGCCTCGGATAGACAAGACAACGAAAGAGAGGGCGCTCAGGCTACCTGGACAGAAGGTTGGCGGCGCAGGGGTCGCATATCAGGAAACAGCGCCCGGTGCGGGATGCAACAGATACCAGCTCATCCGGCTCCCGCTCATTCTTGAGGAATCCGGGGAGGCTGCGGCACTTGCTCGCGGTAGTTCAGGATCGAGGCCATGCCGTACTGTGCTGCTGGGGCGCGCATGGCCCGGCGGGATGCACTCCGATGACACCGGGACAGGGCACGGACCCGGAAAGTCCAGGAGAAAGGGATCCTCCAAGGACTACGAGGCCTGCATCGCTGCCGCAATCGGGCCGTCTGACCTGTTTCCGCGACCGCATTGCCGCTTGACAGGGGTTCGGGTCATATGAGCACCCAGCGAGACGGATTCAGGACGGCCTCCCTGCCTGGCCAGAACGGGCCTCTACACCAACTTTTTCACACTACCGAGTTTTGGGGCAGACTGTCTAGCAAGTGAGCTTTAAGCACATATCTTCAGGTGCCGATTATTGCGGTGCGCTATGGAAACGCTGAACAATTGCGAGCAGCGGCATCCCGCTTTCCTGCAGCAGCCGGAGCGGCTGCCGCAGGCCTTCTCCATGCCCTGCGCACCAGCCCGCATCCGCCTCCAGGCATCCGCAGGGCCGCTCCGGACGCCTGGAGGCCCGCCTTCTGGCAGCTAGGCTATGGCGGGCCCCAGGAAGTCTGCCTGCCTTCCTGCCCTTGCGACCATGAACATGTTGGCGCCCGTGAAGAGGATGCGCATCCTGCATCCGTTCTTCCGCAGGCCCCGGCAGCGCGCCTTCGAAAAGCCGAAGGTCTGCTTGAGGATGTGGAAGACGTGCTCCACATGGGCCCTCACGCTCGCCTTCCTGCGCTCTGAGCCGCAGGAAGGTGCAGCGCATCATGAGGAAGTTCGGCATCGTGTGGGAGAGGAAGCGCAGGAGGCCCTGCGGCCCGATCGGCCAGGACGGGAGCCCAAGGTGGCGCCCAATGCCGTGGACAGGGACTTCAGGCGCGGCGCTCCCCTCAAGGCCGTCTCCACCGACATCGCCTGCCTCCCATGCATGGACGAGGGCTTCGTCTGCATGTCCGGAATCCTGGACTGCCAGACAGATGTGCTGCTTGCCCAAAAATGCTCCATCTCGATGGAGGAGAGGCTCGTGCTGGACACATATGACCAGCTCAGAGAGCTCGTCCTTCCCGACGACATCTGGGCATGCTCGGATCGGGGCGCCCACCATGCCGCACGGGCCTGCCGGGACAGGCCCAGGGAGCCCGGAATCCGGCAGTCCATGTCCAGGCGGGCCTGCTGCCGGGACAGTGCATGCATCGGGAGCTTCTGGGGACGGATGGAGGAGCAGATGGGAGACGCGGCGCATCTCCCTCCGAGGGGGCCATGGCGTCTGCCGGCAGGCACGCCGACTGCTGCAGCGATCGCAGGGGGCAGGAGCGTCCAGGATGGCTGACCCCCATGGAGCATGCAGGAAGGCTCGCTGCCTGGCAGTGTGCGGAGATTGGGGTCCACCTCAGAATGCCTCCGGAAGGATATCTGCGCTGGTAGACATGCCTATTATCCCACTTGGAGGTATCCCGTGCGGCCGGGAGCCCGCGAGTGCGACGCTATTTATTCAGCGTTTCCCTAACAGGTTTCCTCCTTGTGGACAAGCGCGGGAGATATGGAAAAGAATGTCAGCCAAGCTGCGGAGACTGCATGGCCTGGACTTGCTCTTTGAGCCTGCGATCTAGTTCCTCATAGGTCTTTCGGTTTTTCTCGTAGTCCTGTCGACGTTCCTGTTCAGCTTGCTGCTGCTCTTCTGCGTAGGCTATGGTCCTGATCGAATAGACGATAACGACATTCTGGCTCGCCCCCTCGATCGTGGCATGGACCATGTCCTTGTCTACGAGAGCAGTTATCGCGTCTCCTGCAGCAGGAGCAGGGCCTTCGAGACGCTCAGGTGTATACACAAGGCAGGCTGTCTCACCTGGCTGGGGAAGGGAATCCCAGTTGCAGCTCGTAACCTCGACATAGAGATACGTATCATCTTCATTCAGAATACCGGGAGTGACCCTTCTGACTGTGCCGGCAAGCTGCATAGGAGGAAGGGCATCGCTTCGATTATGCTTTTCCCCTTGATCGCTAGCAGCGAGATGTACAAGCAATAATGTGAGTAACAGCAGGATGAGCGAGGGGACAGCAAGCATGAGACCAATCTGTTTTCGCATCAGTGCCCTTCCATAATGCCAATAGTAAACTGCTGCAGCCTAGTTTCTAACCACTGAAAAAAGTCCCAAAGGTAGATGTAAACCCTGGATAGTTATAATCGATATAAGCCATTCCATTCCAGCCATCATATACATACAGGTATGAATGTCCGACAGCTGGATCATTGCCCGGAGTCCTTGTCGCATCCACCCATCCGGCAACCTTATGAGCGAACTCTCAGAGGTCCTGGCCCATCGGACCGGGGCCTCTTTTCTGTTTGGATCGTGGATACGTGTCGGTCTTGTGCTGGTCTGCAATCTTTTATCTGTGGGAAACATGAGAAAACATTTGATGAAACAATGTGGCGGTAGTCTTTGAATCATCAGATGCGGCCACTGGCTGCATCCGCCTACCAGATACGTACCACTTGCTCAAGGGAGAGAGGCGTACATGGCAACAGACAAGGTAACAGCAGAGTATGGCAGTCTGCTCTTTACCGATGCTGACATGCAGGAACGGCTATCGAAGCCGACCTACAAGAAGCTGCAGACCGTCATCAAGAACGGCGATCCTCTGGACATCGATATCGCGAACGAGGTTGCCCATGCGATGAAGGAGTGGGCGCTCGAGCATGGTGCGACCCACTACACGCACTGGTTCCAGCCGCTCACCGGCATCACGTCCGAGAAGCATGACTCGTTCATCAACCCGCGCGAAGACGGCACCGTGCTCATGGCCTTCAGCGGCAAGGAGCTTGTCCAGGGTGAGCCGGATGCATCGAGCTTCCCGTCGGGCGGCCTTCGTGCCACGTTCGAGGCCCGCGGCTATACGGTCTGGGATCCGACCTCTCCTGCCTTCATCAAGGACGAGGTGCTCTGCATCCCGACGGCCTTCATCTCCTACACGGGCGAGGCCCTCGACAAGAAGACGCCGCTTCTGCGTTCCGAGGTCGCACTCGAGAAGCAGGCGAAGCGCGTGCTTGCCCTCTTCGGCCAGAATCCGCACCGTGTCTTCACGACGGTCGGCCCTGAGCAGGAGTACTTCCTGATCAAGGAGGACGACTACAAGCAGCGTCCGGACCTGATCCTCACGGGCCGCACCCTCTTCGGCTGCGAGCCGGCCAAGGGCCAGGAGCTCGAGGAGCACTACTTCGGCTCCATCCGTCCGACCGTGAACGAGTTCATGAAGGAGCTCGACGACGAGCTCTGGAAGCTCGGCATCCCGGCAAAGACCAAGCACAACGAGGTTGCACCGTGCCAGCATGAGCTTGCCCCGATCTTCGAGCGCGGCTCGCTTGCTATCGACGACAACCTGATCACGATGGAGAAGATGCGCCTGCTTGCATCCCATCACGGTCTTGTGTGCCTGCAGCATGAGAAGCCGTTCGACTATGTCAACGGCTCCGGCAAGCACAACAACTGGTCAGTATGTGCCGACAGCAAGAACCTGCTCGAGCCGGGCGACGATCCGAAGGACAACCTCCAGTTCCTCGTCTTCCTCGCATGCCTGGTCGCCGCTGTCGATACCCACGCAGACCTGCTCCGTCTCTCTGTCGCCTCTGCCGGCAACGATCACCGTCTCGGCGCGAACGAGGCGCCTCCCGCAATCATCTCCGTCTTCCTGGGCGATGCACTGACGCCGATTGTCGACGCTCTCATCAAGAAGGAGGAGCCGGAGAACCATGGCCGCGAGGTCATGGATCTCGGCGTCCCGGCCCTGCCGAACGTCCTGCGCGACAACACGGACCGCAACCGTACGTCTCCGTTCGCCTTCACCGGCAACAAGTTCGAGTTCCGTATGTGCGGCTCCCAGCAGAACCTGTCCGACCCGAATGTCGTCCTCAACACCGCTGTCGCAGAGCAGTGCGAGCGCTTCGTCGACTATGTCGCCGACCGCTCCGATGAGGACTTCACGACCGTCGCTATGCGCTTCGTGCGCCACACGTTCCGCGACCACCAGCGCATCCTCTTCGACGGCAATGGCTACTCCGAGGAGTGGGAGGAGGAGGCAGCACGCCGCGGCCTTCCGAATCTCAAGTCCACGCCTGATGCCCTTCCTGCCCTCATCAAGCCGGAGAACATCGCCTTCTTCCAGAAGTACGGCGTCCTCTCCGACTCCGAGATCCATGCACGCTACATCGCGAAGGCCGAGCAGTATGCAAAGCTTTTGAACATCGAGGTCAACACGATGGTGTACATGACCAGGCACATGTATCTGCCGGCGCTTTCCGACTACTCGGGAGACATCGCGCAGACCGTGGCCACGAAGGATGCCATCGGCATCGATGCTGCAGGCGAGAAGAAGCTCGTCCAGACCCTCACTGACGGCATCAATGCCATCCTCACCGACGTTGACGCGCTCGAGAAGACGAACGACGAGGTCAAGGCAGAGGATGACATCCAGGCTGAGGACGATGGCTACCGTGACAAGGTCATCCCCGCAATGGCAAAGCTCAGGAGCGATGTCGATGCAATGGAGAAGATCTGCAGCCACGAGTACTGGCCGGTTCCCTCCTACAACAAGATGCTCTTCTACGTGTAAGGAAGCATTTCTTCCCCCAAATGCTTATGACGGCGCCCCTGGCTGCTCAGCAACCGGGGGCGCTGCTCTATGTAGACCTCTTCTCGCACAGGGCTGTGCTCGCCTCTCCCGGTACAATGGTGGGGAAAACAAGCGAGCAGGAGGTCAGTCATGGCTGAAGAAGCAGCTACCCAGGAAGCGGAAGAGAAGCGCCGCCGCATTGCCGTGATTGACGGCAATTCCCTCATGCACCGCGCCTATCACGCAATCATGCAGCCGATGAGCGCACCGGACGGACGTGCCACGAATGCCCTCTTCGGCTTCTTCAACATGTTCATCAAGATGGTCGAGACGTTCAAGCCTGACGGCGTCATCTGTGCCTTCGACAAGGGCAAGCCGCAGGTGAGGATCGATATGCTGCCGCAGTACAAGGCGCAGCGCCCTCCCATGGACGAAGCGCTCCACGAGCAGTTCCCGATGGTGAAGGAGCTTCTGGGCGCCCTCGATGTGCCGGTCTGCGAATGCGAAGGCTGGGAGGGTGACGATATCTTGGGCACCCTTGCCAAGAAGGGCGAGGATGAGGGCTACGATATGCTCCTCTTTACGGGCGACCGCGACATGTACCAGCTTGCAACGGACCATGTGAAGATCGTCTCGACGAAGAAGGGCGTCTCCGACGTGCAGATCATGACGCCGGAATCGGTGGACGACCTCTATCACGGCATCACCCCCGATCTCGTGCCTGACTTCTATGGACTCAAGGGCGATACGTCCGATAACATCCCGGGCGTTCCCGGCATCGGCCCCAAGAAGGCAGCAGCCTTGATCGTCAAGTACGGCACCCTCGACAACGTCGTGGCACACGCCGACGAGGTCAAAGGCAAGATGGGGGAGAACCTGAGGGCACACATCGATGATGCGCTCCTTTCCCGCAAGGTCGCGACGATCAGGCGCGATGCACCGATCGATATCGACCTCGCCGATGCAAAGTTCCCGACGTTCGACCCGGCCAAGGTCGCAAAGGCCTTCGGCGACCTCGGATTCACGGGCATGACATCAAGGCTCATCGAGCTCGAGGGGAAGGGTGCCGAGGTGCCGGCAGAGCCTGCCGCGCTGGAGCTTCCAGCTGTCGTCACGGGCAAGAAGGCAGAGGCAGCACTCGACAAGGCAATCAAGGATGGTTCGTGGGTAGGATGTGCACTTGAGCCTCTCGAGGACAAGAAGCAGATGTCGCTCGACCTATTCTCGGATGCTCCGAAGCGCGTGCTCTGGGCAGCAACCGATGCGGTCCTCATGCGCTTCGAGGGAGATGCGTGCGAAGAGGCGCTCTGCCGCCTTGTACATGAGGGGAAGCTTGCCGCAGGAGATGTGAAGGCGCTTCTCCATTTCGTGTGCCCCTATGACTCGGCAGATGCTGCCGAAGTGGAAGCTAAAGAGATAGACCCTTCCCGCATCTTCGATGTCGGCGTTGCAGACTACCTGCTGCGCTCGGAAGGCGTCTCCTATCTCGTACCTGACATCTGCTCCCGTGTGCTCTCGGCTCCTCTGCCTGAGCCGACTGACAAGGCGCCGGCGGCCGCACTCGAAGCCTATGGGTCCCAGCTCCTCGTGCCCGAGCTCGAAAAGCATCTCAAGGAGGATGAGTGCGATGAGCTCTTCTGCGAGGTGGAGATGCCGCTTCTGCCGGTGCTCCTCCAGATGGAGAGGACAGGACTCCATGCAGACGCAGGAGAGCTTGCCCGCCAGAGCCAGGAGCTTGGTTCCGAGATCGATGCTATGGCAGAGAAGATCCACGAGGAGGCAGGCGAGGACTTCAATATCGACTCGCCGCAGCAGCTCTCCCATGTGCTCTTCGATGTGCTGGGCTTGCCCACAGCCGGCCTCAAGAAGACGCGCAAGGGCTTCTATTCCACGAATGCGAAGGTGCTTTCCGACCTTGCCGAGACGAGCGAGATCGTGCGCGAGGTGCTCGACTACCGCGAGCGCAACAAGATCCGCTCGACCTATCTCGACGCCCTGCCGGAAGACATCCGCAAGGATGGCCGCATCCATACGACCTTGAACCAGACCGTCGCAGCTACGGGACGCCTCTCGAGCTCCGACCCGAACCTCCAGAACATCCCGACCCGCTCTGAGCTTGGCCACAGGGTACGCCGTGCCTTCACAGTGCCTGAGGGCTCGGTATTTCTGGCCTGCGACTATTCGCAGATCGAGCTCAGGCTCCTGGCACATCTTTCCTGCGATGAGCATCTGATCGATGCCTTCTGCTCCGGGGCCGATTTCCACCGCCAGACCGCAGCACGTGTCTTCAACGTGCCAGTCGAGGAGGTCACGCCTGCCCAGAGGAGCCGTGCCAAGGCCGTGAACTTCGGCATCGTCTATGGCCAGCAGGCCTATGGCCTCTCGACGTCGCTCAAGATCTCCCGTGCCGAAGCACAGCAGATGATTGACCGCTACTTCGAGGTCTACCCGGGCGTGCGCACCTATCTCGACTGGTGCATCCAGTTCGCACGCGAGAAGGGCTATGCACTGACTGCCTATGGCAGGCGCCGCTATACGCCCGATATCAAGAGCTCGAACTTCCAGCGTCGCTCGTTTGCCGAACGTACGGCCATGAACCACCCGATGCAGGGCACCGCTGCTGACATCATCAAGATGGCAATGGTGGAAGTGCCGAAGAAGCTTGCAGCAGAGGGCCTGAAATCGAAGCTTGTCCTCCAGATTCACGACGAACTGGACTTCGAGGTGCCGAAAGACGAGATCGAGGCACTCTCCCAGCTCGTGAAGGAGACGATGGAAGGCGTGGCAGAGCTCCGCGTGCCCTTGATTGCCGAAGTCTCCTATGGTGCGAACTGGGCGGAGGCGAAGTAGGGAATGGCATCGTTCGACGATTTCCAGCGCCAGCACCCGGAGGATGTGTCTCAGGCTCCCCGGCGCATGCAGGTCACCATCTATGCGGATGGTTCGAGCAGGGGAAACCCGGGACCGGGCGGCTACGGCGCTGTGCTTCTCTTCACGGATTCGAAGGGCGAGGTCCACAGGCGCGAGTTCTCGCAGGGATACAGGCTCACGACGAACAATCGCATGGAGCTCATGGGAGCGATCGTCGCGCTCGAGGCGCTCAAGCGTCCCTGCACGGTCGAGCTCCACTCCGATTCGCAGTATGTCGTGAACGCGTTCAACAAGCATTGGGTCGAAGGCTGGCAGAAGAGGGGATGGAAGACCGCCTCGAAGCAGCCGGTCAAGAACCCCGATCTCTGGCGGCGTCTTCTCGATGCGATGCGTCCGCACGACGTGAGCTTCATCTGGGTCAAGGGGCATGCAGGCCACGAGTTCAACGAACGCTGCGATGAGCTGGCAACGACGGCAGCAGATGACCGTGCATCCTGGGCAGAAGATCCGGGATTTGCTGGATAGGGTACAGGCAAGCAGATTCTCTTGAGGGGCGGGATATCCATCCTGTCCCTCTTTTGTGTCTGCTCTGGGGAGAGCTTTGTGGTTCTTGCATATACCCCTCAGGGGTGTTAAGTTAGCATCATCAAACAGACAGGGACAAAGGAGTGCCTATGAGTGCTGTCGATATCATCATCATCGCGATTGTCGCGGTTGCCTTCTTCTTTGCGGCGCGCCGTGCCGGCCAGACATTCTCTGGCAAGCGCGACTGCTGCTCTGGTGCCAAGAAGGATGGTGCCAAGACGTTCCCGACCCGCAGGATCGAGGATACGGATGAGTCGCACTACCCGTATGTGGCAGATCTTGCCGTGAAGGGCATGCACTGCGAGAACTGCGCCCGCAATGTGACGAATGCGCTCGATTCTGTCGATGGGACCTGGGCAACGGTCGACCTTGCTTCCGGCACGGCACATGTGCGCTCGAAAAAGGAGATCGACGAGGCGGCACTTGCCCGTGCGGTCAAGGAAGCAGGATACAGGCTCGCCTAGGCCTCGCCCTTTCCATCAGGCATATTGTTCAGACAGCCCTTCTGGGTGTCGGCGGCGTCAAGATACGCCACGATGCCTGGGAGGGCTTCTGCAAAGCTCAGGAGGTCGCCGCGGAACATGGCGCGCTTCGGCCAGGCATGGCCGACATAGGCTGTCGGCAGTCCGATATCGGGATGCGGGAAGTCGCGGCGGGCATCGTTTCCGACCATGAGGCACTCGTCAGGCGTGCACCCGATGCTTGCGCAGAACTCCTCGTAGTAGCGGGCTGACGGCTTCGAGCGCTTCGAGTTGTCAAGCGTCGAGATGGCGGCAAAGTCGTCGTCCGTGACGCCCGCCCAGACCATGCGGACTTCGTCCGTCGCAAGCGAGAACAGGGGATTCGTTGCCAGGGCCGAGATGAGGCCCAGGCTCTTCGTGGCTTCGAGCGCCTCGCGGACGCCGGCACGCGGACGTGCCTGGACAAGGCCGTCGCGCATCATCGGGAGCTCTGTCTCCTCGTAGCACGTCACGGCATCGGCAATCGCAGGATCTGCCAGGGGGATGCCGGTACGGGCGTACACGATGGAATCGAAGAGCTGGCGGTTCGTGAGGTCATCGGTGCGCTCCTGGCTATCAACTGCCAGGTAGGCCTGGGTGATTGCGAGCATCGTCTTCGGATAGGGGATTCCTGCTATCTTCGAGAGCAGCTTCGCCTCGCCCGAGAGATACTGGGCCACAAACGCAGTCAGATTGATATTGAGCAGCGTATCGTCCAGGTCGTATAGGACCGCCTTGATCATCGAAGCACCCTCCGGAATTGCCGAAACCTCTACTACACCGTTCCCCGCCTGCAGCTCATCTATGCAGAGGATAGGACGAAGGTGCAGGAATAGACCATTCGGAGGTCCAGGGCAACAGGAGCGTCCCTGGCTGGAAACCTGTCTGCATCCTTCCTTTCATGCGCGGGAAGCCTTATATGCCGTCTGCCGCGCTATGGTTGTCGCTGAGCGGGAAATACGGTTCCCAAGGCATTCAGGTGTCTTGGGATGCGCTATTTTCAAAGTGAAATTAAGCATGTGGCCAGCAGGTTCTTGAGCAAGTGGAACGGGGGTGCACTGTGGGGAAGCTGGGTCCGACCGAAGTGGTCATGGCAAACAGGCGCCTCGTGATTCAGTGCGTCCTCGATGCCGGCCATCCCTCACGGACAGAGATTGCCGAGCAATCAGGGCTTTCGACGGCCACGGTGACACGAGTCGTCGCCTACCTCATGACGGTCGGCATCCTCGCCGAGGATACGGCGCTTGTCGCGACAGAGGGCAGGAGCCGCATCCCTATCATCATCAATCCAAGCTACGGCATCGTCGCCCTGATTGAGTTCGAGTGCTACGGCCTCGTGGTCCATCTCTTCGATTTCAGCCTCAAGGAGACGGCATCGGTGCCGCTTGCCTATGCCGAAACGGCAGAGAAGACATTGAAGCGCATCTGCCATGTCCTGCCCGATCCGACATCCTTCGGACGGGAGCTCCGCGGCATCGGCGTTGTCTGGTGCGATGGTGCACCTGGTGCCGATGACAGGGAGGCACGTGCGCATCTTCTGCGTCAGCTCAAGGAACGCTACGGGGTGCCGGTATGCGAACGCGATGAGCAGGAGTGTGCGGAAGCAGAGATCTTGAGCCGGCAGGCGGAGACCGTGCGCGACAACCACCTGCTCGTGGCCTTCGGCTCGCGCGTGCGGGTGAGCATCGCCCAGAAGGGACAGACCGTGAACCTGCGCGGAGGCAGCTCTGCCGACCTTACAGAGACGCTCGGACCCGCCGCAGGCCCCTCCTTCGCAGATACCCTGTCGGAACTTCTGTCTTTCCTGATGCAGCTTTTCACGATCGAAGCGATCTTCTTCATGTTCACCGGATTCTCCAGCAGCCGGACGGGCCGCTTCGAAGCGGTACGCGAGGCTATGGCTGGATTCAGGAAGAAGGGGAGCGCTTCTGTCCCCGTCATCTATTTCGAACAGTCATCCGAAGGGCGCCGCGCCATCGTCTCGGCCGAGGTGAGGGAAAGCGTCCTTCTGAAAGCCGCTGCCTAGCGCAGCTGGCATATGTTCCAGGTTCCAGGCGGAGCTTTGGCGCGCAGGGCTCCGAGAGATAGCTGCCAGAGGCGAGGCCAGCTTCTGGCGCACTTACAAGAGAAGGAGGAGAGATGATAGCGCTTGTACGCTGCGATGACAGGCTCATCCATGGCCAGACCATGACTGTCGTCGTGAAGGACCAGAAGATCGACCGCATCATCGTCGTGGATGATTTCACGGCCACGAATTCTGTTCTGAAGGCAGTGTTCAAGACAGCCGTTCCGCCATCCATGCATGCCAACGTCTATACCGTCGACCAGGCGGTGCCGAAGATCGAGGCGGCAATGAACGACGACGTGCGCACACTCGTGCTCATGAAGTCGCCGGAGGTCTATGCCCAGCTCCTGGAGAAGGTTCCGAACATGCCGAAGGAGCTCAATGTCGGCCCGATGTCGAAGCGCAAGGGCACGACAGAGGTGCACGCAGCCTGCCATCTCCTGCCCAAGGAGGCAGAGGCAGTGAAAGCCAGCGTCGCAAAGGGTGCCCACATCTATTTCCAGCAGGTGCCAAGCCAGCCCCGCATCGAATGGGCTGATGTCGAGGACCGCTTCTAGGCGGTCTGGCTGAAAGAAGAACTGAATGCATGAGCGTCTTTGACTCCCTGCGCAGCGGGGAGCTGGGGACGTGCTATCAAGGAGGCATCGTATGACATTCTTCCAGGCATTTCTTCTTGCACTCTTCGGATGGATGGGATCGATCTATTCGCCTGTCCTCATCGGCGGCCTTGCCGGCTGGTATACGATCGGCAGGCCTCTCGTCTCCGGCATGATCATCGGCCTCATCCTGGGCGATGTGCAGACCGGCATCATCATGGGCGCTGCCATCCAGATGCTCTATATCGGCCTCGTGACCCCGGGCGGCACGATGCCGGCCGACGTGAACTTTGCGGCCTGGATTGGCATCCCTCTCGCTATGGTCGCAGGCGCCGGCAAGGAATATGCGCTTGCCCTCGCTGTGCCGCTCTCGACGCTCGGCGTCCTGGCAGTCTATGGCCTCTGCGCTATCAACCTGTTCTTCGTCCACAAGCAGGATGAGCTCGTCGATGCAGGAAAGCTCGATCAGGCTGCCCGCATCCCGGTGATTGGCCAGATTACGAACTTCGTCCTGCGCTTCTTCCCGATCCTTCTCATCAACTACTTCGGTGCCGATCTCATCTCCCAGCTTGTCGCTATGATGCCGACCCAGGTCACCGACATCCTCCAGATCTTCGCGAACATGCTCCCGCTCGTCGGCTTCATGCTCCTCATGCGTATGATCTGCAAGACCGACCTCGAGCTCATCCTCTTCTGCGTCGGCTTCGTGCTTGTGAAGTCTCTGGGCCTCGACATGATCTCCATCGTCGTTCTGGCGCTCTGCATCGCCTATATGCAGTACAAGAGCACTGCCGCCCCCGTCTCTGAAAGCGAGGAATAGCCATGTCTGAAGCCAAGAATATCGAGCAGGAGATCGAAGACTCGACCGAGATGGGTGGTGCCAAGCATCTGAGCCAGAAGGCGATCCGCAAGGCCTACTGGGACTGGATGTTCTGGAACCTGTCCGTGCAGAACTTCGAGAGGATGCAGGGGCCTGCCATCATCAAGATGCTCGGCGACATCCGTGAAGACCTCTATCCGGGCGACAAGGAAGCTCAGCAGGAGATGCTCCAGCGCCATGAGGTGTTCTTCAACACCGAGCCGTACCTCGGCTCGATCGTGCCGGGCATCGTCGTCGGCATGGAGGCAGCACGCGCAGAAGGCAACGAGGACATCACGCCTGAGTTCATCAACGCGATCAAGACTGCCCTCATGGGCCCGTTCGCCGGCATCGGCGACTCGCTCCTTCCGGGCACGCTCATCCCGATCCTGCTTTCCATCGCACTCGGCATGTGCCCGAACGGCGAGCTCACGGGACCGATCTTCTACATCGTCGTGTTCCTCGCAATCATGCTGCCGCTCACGTGGTTCCTCTTCAGCTACGGCGTGAAGGCAGGCGCGAATGCAGCCGAGAAGATTCTCTCTGGCGGCATCAAGGACAAGGTCACCCGCGCCGCTGAGACGATCGGCCTTGTGGTCGTCGGCGCCATCACGGCTTCCTATGCCCAGTTCAACATCGGCTGGACCTATACGAGCGGCGACCTCTCGATCAACCTCGGCACGATCCTGAACTCCATCATGCCGGGCCTTCCGGTCCTGATTCTGTCGTTCATCACGTACTGGCTCATGGTGAAGAAGAACTGGTCTGCTGGCAAGACGATGCTGCTCTTCCTCGTCATCGCGATCGTCGGCTACTTCTGCGGCATCCTCACGGTGTCTGCAGCATAGGTTCAGCGCAACAGGAGCTTTTCAAGACCTGGCTTCCCTGGAAGGGGAGGCCAGGCTCTTTTGTGGAGAGTCTCTGATGCAGGCATAGTAAGAATAGATATATCTAGAGTTGCCATATAAAGAAAGCATGGGTCACCTCCCAGAAATATCGGGAGATTCGCCCTGCGAGCTTGCAATTTCTTCGCCGATGAAGATACTCTTAATACTGCATGACGATAACGTCGTGTACCTGTATCTGTTGGCCCCCGAGAGCATGCAATTTCTGCGGTCTGTGTCTGGTGCACTATAGCGCCTCTCCGCACGGCAAGCGGCAATCATGACGACCGG
This sequence comes from Olsenella sp. AGMB03486, assembly GCF_040884255.1. Lineage (NCBI taxonomy): Bacteria > Bacillati > Actinomycetota > Coriobacteriia > Coriobacteriales > Atopobiaceae > Olsenella > Olsenella sp. AGMB03486. The sequence continues at coordinate 56,015 of NZ_JBEVTM010000005.1, read as the reverse complement.
GGCCCCGTTTCCGAAAGGGGTCCACCTTTGAGTGAGATTCAGAACTCGTCCATCTTCTCCCTGGATGATGTGTCCGATGAGGAGATGAACAACCTCATCGACGGCTCCGTCACCGATTTCGATGAGGGCGACCTGGTGACCGGTGAGGTCGTCAAGATCGAGCATGATGAGGTTCTGCTTGACATCGGCTACAAGTCCGAAGGCGTCATTCCTGCCCGCGAGCTGTCCATCCGCAAGGACGTCAATCCTGCTGACATCGTGAAGCTCGGCGACACGATCGAGGCTCTCGTTCTCCAGAAGGAGGACAAGGAAGGCCGTCTGATCCTCTCCAAGCGTCGTGCTGAGTACGAGCGCGCCTGGAACCGCGTCGAGGAGAAGTTCAACAAGGGCGAGAACGTCGAGGGCGAGGTCATCGAGGTTGTCAAGGGCGGCCTCATTCTCGACATCGGCCTCCGTGGCTTCCTGCCTGCTTCCCTCGTTGACCTCCGCAGGGTCAAGGACCTCAACGCCTACCTCGGCACCCGCATCGAGGCCCGTGTCATCGAGATGGACCGCAACCGCAACAACGTCGTCCTCTCCCGCCGCGTCGTCCTCGAAGAGGCACGCAAGGCAGAGCGCTCCGAGATCCTCTCGAAGCTCAAGCCGGGCATGCGTCTCAAGGGCACCGTCTCCTCGATTGTCGACTTCGGCGCATTCGTCGACCTCGGCGGCATCGACGGACTCATCCACATCTCCGAGCTCTCCTGGAACCATGTCAACCATCCTTCCGAGGTTGTCAAGGTCGGCCAGGAAGTCGAGGTTCAGGTGCTCGACGTCGACCTCAATCGCGAGCGCATCTCCCTCGGTCTCAAGCAGACTCAGGAAGATCCTTGGCGCTCCCTCGTCAAGAAGTACCCGGTCGGCGCTATTGTCGAGGGCACTGTCACGAAGCTCGTCACCTTCGGCGCATTCGTCGACCTCGGCGATGGCATCGAGGGTCTCGTGCACATCTCCGAGATGGCCAAGCAGCACGTCGACGCTCCGTCGCAGGTCTGCAAGGTCGGCGACAAGGTCCAGGTGAAGGTCATGGAGATCGATCTCGATCGTCGTCGTATCTCCCTGTCCATGAAGGCTGCTGCCGAGACGCTGGGCGTCGAGGTCGAGGTCAAGCCGCTCGACAAGCCGGAAGGCGAGGAGGCTCCTGCTGAGGCAGAGGCTGAGAAGGACGCCGAGTAGCTTCTAGCTCCATAGTGCTGCCCAAGCGGCAGGAAGCCAGGTAGCTTCCTGCCGCTTTTTCTGTCTCGTTACGGGGCGTGAACGAATCGGGACAGCTGGCTACGATTCAGGTCCCGTTTCCATGAAAATGTAAACTGCCCGTTAAGCTCCTGCCCGAACAGCTCCTTTCAGGAAGCAATAGGCTACTTTGTTACCTGCATAACTCTGGAGGCGTCTGCTTCCAGTGTGGCTTTCGGGCCTTGTGCCCGGAAGGGGAGAACACAGAAAGGGACAAACATGAAGAATGTGACACGTCGCAGCTTCGTGAAGGGCTCTGCCCTCGCAGGTGCTGGCGCTGCTGCTCTGGGCCTTGCTGCCTGCGGTGGCTCTGGCACGGCCACGACTGAATCCGGCGACAAGAAGAAGATCCTGCGCTTCGGTCAGTCCAATGCCAAGGAAGGCATGGACATGCAGAAGTCGACGAACTCCGCCGAGTCCTCGATCTCCGAGTCCGTCTGCGAGGCTCCGCTGCGCTGGAACGAGGACAACGAGCTTGTCACCTGCCTGCTCGAGGAGGTCCCGACGTTCGAGTCCGACGGCGTGACGCTCCACTGCAAGCTCAAGCAGGGCATCAAGTTCCACGATGGGACCGAGCTCACCTCGAAGGACGTCAAGTACACGTTCGAGCGCATGATGACGCCGTCGACGGGTGCCAAGTCCACCTATATGTACGACATGATCGTCGGCGCCAAGGAGATGCTCGCAGGCGAGCGTGACAACCTCGACGAAGGCATCACGTGCGAGGACGACTACAATTTCACGTTCCACATCGTGTCGCCGATGGTCACCTTCATCAACAACCTCGGCATCTCCTATGCCCAGATCTTCCCGCATGAGGCATGCGAGGCAGCAGGCGATGCCTGGGGCACCGGCACGAACTTCATCGGCACCGGCAAGTACAAGATCGTCTCGAACGACGATACGACCGAGGTCGATATGGAGCGCTTCGATGACTACCATGACGGGAAGCCGGCGCTCGACGAGCTGAAGTATGTCTTCTACGACGACAACAACACGAAGCTCATGGCCTTCAAGAACGGCGACATCGACTACTGCGACCTGTCCGCAGAGCTCCTGCAGCAGTACCAGAATGACCCCGAAGTCGCTCCGCTCATCAACCAGTATGAGACGCTCGGTGTCCAGTTCGTGAACCTGAACCTCTCCGACGGCATGGGCCTCACGGATGTCCGTGTCCGCCAGGCACTGTCCCTCGGCATCGACCGCGACTCGATCGTCGAGAACGTCGTCAACGGCGCTGGCACGGTCGCTACGGGCTGGCTTGCTCCTCAGACGCCGGGCCACGACGATTCTGCACCTGCCTTCGAGTACGACGTCGAGAAGGCAAAGCAGCTTCTCTCCGACGCAGGCGCTACGAACCTCTCCCTCACGGCCAAGGTCAGGAGCGGCGTCAACCAGCGCCAGCTCGTGGCAATCCAGGCCATGTGGCAGGAGATTGGCGTGAACCTGGACGTCCAGGTCGAGGACAACGGCGTCTGGTCTTCCGACTGGGCAGCAGGCTCTCTTCAGATCACCGCACTCGGCTGGTTCCCGCTCTATGCCGATGCAGACAACCACATGTACACGTACTTCTACAGCGCCAACGCTGCGAAGAAGTCCTCGTTCTACAACAACGCGACGTTCGACGATCTCGTGAGCCGCGCCCGCGTCTCCCAGGATTCCTCCGAGCGTGCAGACCTCTACAAGCAGGCAGACGATCTGCTCACGCGCCAGGACTATGCAACGCTTCCGCTCTACTGGCCGAAGAACCAGCTCGTTGCAAAGGACTACGTCCTGAACGCAAAGGTCGGCAACCTGATCTACCACATGTTCGATGTGGACATCGACACGACGAAGGACGACTACAGCCCTGTCGAGTAGGTGGTATCAAGTCTCTGAAGGTTGCATGCCGTATACGAGATAGAAACTTGAACTGTCTATGCTGATTGGGAGGGTGCCTCTCCGGGGCATCCTCCCGTCACTTTAGGAGAGGGCTGCAGGACAGAAAGAAAGGACGAGGGCCAAGGGAGCCGTCCTTCCTTTCCGTGCTGCGAGCCACAGAACACGTGGGAAGGAGCGACGATGAAGGGCTACCTCGTGAAGAGGATCCTGCAGGCACTCGGTGTCATCCTGTGCATCTCTGCAATCACCTTTTTCGTCCTGAACATCGTGCCAGGCGACCCCGTCCGCATCATGATGGGCGATATGGCCGATGAGAACACGGTCCAGCAGGTCCGCCACACCATGGGCCTCGACCGTCCGGTGTGGGAGCAGTACATCAGCTGGATCACGAACATGCTGCAGGGCAACTTCGGCACCTCATATACGCAGAAGAAGGCAGTCTCGGTCCTCATGGGCAATGCCTTCGGCGTGACAGCGCGCCTCGCAGGCTTTGCGTATCTGTTCGCGCTGGCACTGGGCCTCATCTTCGGCGTGCTTGCTGCCGTGAACCACGGCAAGGCGCTTGACCGTGTCCTCATGGGACTTGCCATCTTCGGCATCTCTGCACCGGCCTTCTGGGTGGCCATCATCCTCCAGATCGTCTTTGCGCTGAACCTCAAGTGGTTCCCGCTGTCAGGCACGAAGTCGGCTGCGGCCTTCGTTCTGCCGACGATAGCTCTGGGCGTGCGCTATGCAGCATCGATTGCCCGTGTCACGCGCACCTCGATGCTCGATGTCCTGAACCAGGACTATATGAGGACTGCAGAGGCAAAGGGCCTCAAGAAGTGGTCCGTCATCCTCGGCCATGGCTTCCGCAATGCCCTGATCCCGATCATCACGATTGCTGGCACCCAGCTCGGCGACATCTTCACGGGATCGATCCTCATCGAGTCCATCTTCGCGCTGCCGGGCATGGGCAAGCTCCTGCTCGATGCCATCAATGCGCGCGACCTGCCGCTCATCCAGGGCGGCGTCATGTACATTGCCGCCATATGCGTGGTCGTCTATCTGATCGTTGACATCCTGTATGCCGTGGTCGATCCGCGCATCCGTCTCGGAGGGGAGGCTGCTGAATAATGGCACTCTTGAACAGCGACAAGAACGACAAGCGCACACAGAATGCTGAGCGCATTGCAGACGATATCGCAAGGGGCAACCTCGAGGCTTCGGCCAAGGCAGGATCTGCCAAGGCCGGATCGAAGCGCGCTTCCACCTACTGGGCCGTGTCCTGGCAGATCATGAAGAAGAACCGTGTCGGCATGGTATGCCTCGGCATCATCATCTTCCTGATTGCCGTCGCAATCCTGGCGCCGGTGCTGGCACCCTACGATCCTGATGCCCAGACGCTTTCGAACATGCTCAAGGCACCTTCGGCAGAGCATCTCTTCGGTACGGACGAGTATGGCCGCGACATCCTGTCCCGTGTCATCTATGGCTGCCGCGTCTCGCTTTCCGTCGGCGTCGTCTCCCAGCTCATCGCAACGCTCATCGGCTTCTTTGCCGGCGTCTGTGCCGGATACTTCGGAGGCGCTGTGGATGCCGTGATCTCCTTCATCATCCAGGTCTTCTCGAGCTTCCCGTTCCTCCTCTTCGCCATTGTCGTCATGTACGTCATGGGTCCTGGCCTCATCAACCTCTATGTCGCACTCGGCCTTCTGATGTGGACCTCGACAGCACGACTCATCCGCGGCGATGTCATGCGCCTCAAGGGCTCTGAGTACATCCAGTCCTGCATACTTTCCGGCGGCTCGAGCTGGCGTGTCATCACCCGCCATCTGCTCCCGAACTGCGCCTCGACCCTGATCGTCACGGCCACGCTCGGCATCCCCTCTGCCATCATGAGCGAGGCATCGCTTTCGTTCTTGGGCCTCGGCGTCCAGCCGCCCATGTCGAGCTGGGGCCAGATGATCTCGGCCTCCCAGCCCTACATCCAGTCCAATACCTACTACAGCGTTATACCGGGCATCGCGATCATCATCACGGTCATGGCATTCAACCTCTTCGGCGACGCCCTCCGCGATGCGCTCGACCCGAAGATGCGTTCGTAGGGGAGGAGCATCATGACTGATACCGTACATGCCATATCGGAAGCGGATCGCATCTACGCGCAGGAGCTCGAGAGGCAGCAGAAGCAGGCTCACAAGAAGGATGTCCTGCTCGATGTGGACGACCTCTGCGTCACGCTCTTCACGGAAGATGGCGCCCTTCCCGCAATCCAGCATCTGTCCTTCATCATGCGCCGTGGCGAGACGCTCGCTGTCGTCGGCGAGTCCGGCTGCGGCAAGTCGATGACAGCGCTCTCGATCATGGGCCTTCTGCCCCAGCCGCCTGCAAAGGTGACGGGCGGCGCCATCAAGCTCGAGGGCACCGATCTCACGAAGCTCTCCGAGGATGAGATGCGCCAGTACCGTGGCTCCAAGATTGGCATGATCTTCCAGGAGCCCATGACGTCGCTGAACCCGGTCATGACGGCAGGAAAGCAGATTCGCGAGGGCATCCTCGTGCACAATCCGGGAATGGCAAAGGAAGAGGCAGACAAGCGCGCTCTCGAGATGATCAAGCTTGTCGGCATCCCCGCCCCGGAGAAGGTCTTCAAGAGCTATCCGCATGAGCTCTCGGGCGGCATGCGCCAGCGCATCATGATCGCTATGGCTCTTGCCTGCCAGCCGTCGCTCCTGATCTGCGACGAGCCGACTACGGCTTTGGACGTAACGATCCAGGCACAGATCCTCCAGCTCATCGACCGCATGAAGACGGAGCTCGGCACCGCTGTCATGCTCATCACCCACGACATGGGCGTCGTCTCCGAGATGGCTGACTGGGTCATCGTCATGTACGCCGGACACCTCGTCGAGTACACGATGGCAGGAACGCTCTTCACCGATCCGAAGCATCCCTACTCCGTCGGCCTCATCAACTCGATTCCGTCTCTCGACAACGACGTGGATACGCTCTATGCAATCCCAGGCAATGTCCCGATGCTGAATGCGCTGCCGGATGGGTGCCCCTTCAACCCGAGGTGCCCGTTTGCAAAGGACATCTGCCGCAAGCAGTGCCCGAAGCTCGAGGCAATCGACGGCGACGAGTACCACAAGGTCGCCTGCTGGAAGTACACCGATGCATGGAAGGAGGACTAGCATGAGCAGCGAGGCAGAAAGCAATGGAGTCGTGCTCAAGGTCGAGCATCTGACGAAGCACTATCCTGTGAAGGCAGGCGTGTTCGGACACTCCGACAAGGTCGTGCATGCCCTCGAGGATGTCTCGTTCGAGCTGCACCGCGGCGAGACGTTTGCTATCGTCGGCGAGTCCGGCTGCGGCAAGTCGACGACCGGCAAGTGCATCCTGCGCCTCACGGAGCCCACGTCGGGCAAGGTCATCCTCGACGGCGAGGATTTCACGGCGCTCAAGGGAGAGGCGCTCACGAAGGCACGCCAGAAGATGAAGCTCATCTTCCAGGACCCCTATAGCTCCCTGAACCCGCGCATGACCGTCTCTGACATCATCGCAGAGCCGATCGATATCGCAGGTACCTACAAGACGAAGGCAGAACGCGATGCCCGCGTCGAGGAAATCATGAAGGCCGTCGGCCTCGACCTCGAGTTCAAGTACCGCTATCCGCACGAGTTCTCGGGTGGCCAGCGCCAGCGCATCGGCATTGCCCGTGCCATCGTCCTCGAGCCTGAGATCGTCGTCTGCGACGAGCCGGTCTCGGCTCTCGACGTCTCCGTCCAGGCCAAGGTCATCAACCTGCTCATAGAGCTCCAGAAGAAGCTCGGGCTCTCCTACATCTTCATCAGCCATGATCTGTCGGTCGTGAAGCACATATCCGACACCGTGATGGTCATGTACCTCGGCCACACGATGGAGCTCGCCTCCAAGAAGGACCTCTACGCCAATCCGCTCCATCCCTATACGAAGGCCCTGCTCGATGTCATTCCCCGCATCCGCCACGAGCGCATCCAGGACAAGAAGATCCTCGAGGGCGACGTGCCATCCCCGACGAATCCGCCGAAGGGCTGCGTCTTCCATACGCGCTGCACGAGCTGCATGAAGGTCTGCACCGAGCGTGCACCCGAGATGCACGAGGTGGAGCCGGGCCACTTCTGCGCCTGCCACCTCTTCGACAAGGACCTCACCGAGGCAGAGCGCCAGCTCGAACTCAACGAGACGCTTGTTGCAGAAGAGAAGGCAGATGCCCTCTCCTAGAAGCTGACTCCATAGAGAGCAAGCGCGCCGGCATCCTGAGGGTGCCGGCGCGCTCTTTGTAGCCCTGAAGCTGATGCTTACTGGTAGCGGAGTGCTTCGATCGGGTCGAGCTTGGCAGCCCGGCGTGCGGGGTAGTAGCCGAAGATGATGCCGATCAGGATCGAGATGCCGGTCGCAATGGCGATCGAGGCAAGGTCGAGCACCGGCGTGATGCCGCCGAAGCCGGCAGAGGCCAGAAGAGAGCCTGCCAGCTGCGCCACGGCAAGAGAGCCGAGATAGCCGAAGACGATGCCGAAGATGCCGCCCGTGATGCACAAGATCACGGACTCGAGCAGGAACTGCTTCGTGATGTCGGAGCTCCGGGCACCCAGCGCCTTCCTGAGTCCTATCTCGCGGATGCGTTCGGTCACATTTGTGAGCATCATGTTCATGATGCCGATGCCGCCGACGACAAGCGAGATGGAGGCCACTGCTGTCATGAGCAGCTGGAACGTCATCATCGCGCTATTGACCTGATCGATCGCAGACTGCATGGCTGATACGTCATATTGCCCCATATGGTCTTCCGAGCTCTCGATGTGATAGTGCTTCTGGACCCAGGCATCGGTCTCTGCGACAAGCTCCATCACATCCTGGTCCTTGCGGGCGAGGCCTATTGCCATGAATGCCGGAGAGCCTGGATAGCCGAGGCGCCTCTGACAGGTCTTGAACGGCATGTAGGACGTGAGGATCGAGCTCAAGCCTGCCTGAGATTCATACACGCCGACGATCGTGAAGTTCGCATTGACGAGGCGTACCTTCTGGCCGACAGCATCCTCTGCGTCCATGCCAGTAAGCCTCTTTGCCGCCCCCTCGTCGACAAGGACCACGTTCGCGGCTTCCTCGTCCTCCATGTCTGTGAAGAAGCGGCCGGCAATGAGCTTCGTGCCCATGATCTTGAAGTAGCTGGCCTCGACGCCCTGGACCTGGAGATAGGAGTCGGAGCTTCCGCCATTCTGCGAGGAGTTCGAAAGGTCGACGCCGGCATTGTTCGTGAGGCTGATGGCTTCATAGCCGTCCACGCTCTGCTTGAGCGAGTCGATGTCGGTGCTCTTGATGCCCGATCCCACGCCGATCGTGATGATCCGGGCACGGTTTGCGCCCATCTCGCCCATGATGGACTCGCGGACGCCGCCGATGAGCCCTGTCATCGTTATGACGGCAGCGATACCGATGACAATGCCGAGAATCGTGAGGAGGGAGCGCCCGCGGTTCGCATCGAGCGCCTCCCAGGTCTCCTCGAAGTAGTCTCTTGCTCTCATGTGCGCCCCCTTTCGTGGGACCCGGACTGGGCCACCCAGGCCCGTTCCTCCTCGTCGGTGAGCAGATGTCCGTCCCTGATATGGACGCAGCGGTCTGTCCAGGAGGCGACCTCCGCATCGTGGGTGATAAGGACGATGGTCTTTCCTTCATCCCTGAGCTTCAGGAAGGTCTCGAGGATGAGGCGGCTCGTTGCAGAGTCGAGATTTCCGGTCGGCTCATCGGCAAGTATGAGCGCCGGGTCGTTCACGAGGGCACGGGCGATTGCGACACGCTGCATCTGGCCGCCTGAGAGCTCGTTCGAGCGGTGGTCATAGTACTCGGCAGGAAGGCCGACGGCGGCAAGGGCTGAGCAGGCCCGCTGCTCCCGCTCCTTCGGAGGCAGCGGGCCATAGAGGAGCGGCAGCATCACATTGCGGAGCACCGTCGCCCGCGGCAGCAGGTTGAAGGACTGGAAGACGAAGCCGATGCGCTCAGAGCGGATCTGGGCAAGCTCGTCGTCTGTGAGCTTCGAGACATCGAGGCCTTCGAGCTTGTATGAGCCCGAGGTCGGCGTATCGAGGCAGCCCATGATGTACATGAGGGTCGACTTGCCGGAGCCGGAGGGCCCCATGATCGACAGGAGCTCGCCACGCTTCACCGTGAGCGAGACGCCGCGCAGGGCATGGGTCGGGATGCCTCCTTCGTCGTAGATGCGGTGTATGCCCTGCATCTCGATGATCGGGGTCATGATGAGACCTTCGTCGAGCCTGCTGTGGCACCTTCGCCCAAGGCAGGGGATGAGGAGGAATCGGAATCTGCTGCATCGTAGCCGGAGATATCGACCTCGTCGCCTTCCTTCACGTTCGTGATGGCAGCTTCATCGGCGTTCTTCGCAAGGATCTCGACCGTGCGCTTCTCCCAGCTTCCCTCCTGGGCAGGATCGTTGCCCTTGAGTATCCAGACATAGGAGGAGCCGTCTTCTGCCTCGTGCAGCGCTGCGATCGGCACGATCAGCGAGTCGGGCACATCCTGCGTCACGATGGTCGCATCTGCTGTCATGCCCGGCTTCACGCGCGGATCGGGAGCGGGGATGATGAGGGAGACCTTGTAGGTGGCTGTGCTGCTGTAGCCGTAGCCATAGCTCTCCGAGCTCTCAGAGGCCGTGGCGACACGCTCGACCGTGCCTTCGAGCGCGACATCAGGCAGTGCCGAGAACGTGACCGTGGCGCTCTGGCCGATAGCAAGCGAGGAGATATCCATCTCGTCGACCGAGGTCGTGACGCGGAGCTGCGAAAGGTCGGCTATCTGGACAAGGGGTCCTGTCGTTGCGCTGCCGGATGCAGCGGCGGCACCCCAGGAGGCACCATTCTGGGCATTGACGGCGATGACGGAACCGGAGACGGGAGCGGTGACCGTGCGCTTGTCAGCCGTTGCCTGGGCATCGGCCACAGCCTGCTGGGCATTTGCCAGCGTCGTCTTTGCAGCATCGACCGAGCTTGCAGCAGGCACGACCGTCGAGTACCAGACATCGTCCGGGTCCTGCATCATGGTCTGCTCTTCTGCAGTCTTGGCGCTATTCCAGGTGTTCAGCGCTTTCTTGTACGTGCGGTACGCCTGGTCATAGGCAGCATTCGCATCGTCGAGCGCGCGCTGGGCGGAGGCTGCCTCCTGCTGGGCCTGCGTCACGGCGCGGTCGAGGCTGTCGTTCTTGAGGGTGAAGAGGACATCGCCTGCATTGACGGTGTCGCCTTCCGAGACCCGCACATCCTGGATGATGCCATCCACTTCAGGCGTCACGACGGTGCTCGAGACCGGCTGGGCAGAGCCCGAGACCGTGACCGAGGAGATGAGGTCGCCCTTGTAGACGAAGGTCGTCACGTGCTCGATCGTGCCGGTGCCCTGAGAGGCGAAGAACTGCGGCAGGATGAACGTTGCGGCAGCAGCCGCGATGACAGCACAGACGATGAGGGCACGGATACGCTTCTTGCGCTTCTTCTCCCTGCGGACGCGCTCCAAGGCAGCAAAGGCAGCAAGGCCTTCTGCATCCTCTTCGGCCTCGGTGCGTGGCAGCTGTGTCGTGGCAGCCGTCTTTCCGAGTCCTTCGCCAGGTGCCAGGACATTGAGGGGCTTCGGCGCTCTGTCTTCCGGCACGTGCTCGTTCTCAGCCATGGTGCACGCTCCTTTGTCTGTCTGAGGGAGGGGCCATTACACATAAGAGATAGGGGATGCAGTTCTGAAAGAAAGCTTGAATCAAAGGTACCCATAGAAGCCAGAAGGCGCGAGGCGCTGGAACCAGATATCGGCCAGCGGATTTTTGGCTTCTCGATGCTATCGTCTCTTTCCGCCTCCCATCTATCCATCGATATGTCCGTCTCTTTCCTTACATCTCTGTAAGGCAGGCACAAAGAAAGGGAGGAGGGCGCATGCCCTCCTCCCCAAGAAGCCCAATCTATGCCTGCCAGCTGCTATGCGCTGTACGTCATTCCCTTGAAGTGGAAGTCGACCAAGATATCGAGGCCGTCGTAGCCCTTGCGCAGGACATACGGGTTCTGCGGCCAGACAACAGGAATCGTGCCGAAGTCGGTGCGGACGAGCTGGTTGTCTGCCTTGATCGTGTTCTCCTTCGCCGTCGCATCGTCGAGGGAGGCACGTGCGGCATCGACGTAGCCGTCGAAGGCAGATGAATTGTAGAAGCTCGAGCGCTGGGAGGCATTCGTGCTGTAGAAGTAGGATGCCATGTGCTCGACGCCGACGAACGAGAGCGTCGACCAGGTCACGAGCGTGACCTGGAGCGTGCCGTTCTTGCGGGAGTCGGCCCAGAGGCCCGCATCGATGGTCTGGACATCGACATTCACGCCGACCTGGCTCCAGTAGTTCTGGATTGCGACCATGACAGACTGGTCCTGGCTCCTGACCTGGGCGGTGAGGGAGAGGCCATCCGCTCCTGCCTCGGCGAGGAGCTCACGTGCCTTCTCGGGGTCGTACTCGAGGATGTCGGCGCCTTCGTCGGAGCCGGTCTCCGAGGGCGGGATGAAGCCCGTGCAGGGGATGGCAGCACCGGAAAGGACCGTATCTGCCAGCTCCTGGCGGTTGATTGCGAGGGAGAGGGCCTGGCGGACGCGGGCATCCTGGAGCTTCGGCTCATTGAGGTTCAGGTTCACGAACTGCGTTGCAGCAGGCGTGTAGAAGACGATTTGGTCCTTCACATCGTCGTCCGATTCATACTGCTGCAGGAGCGACGTGCTGAAGAAGCAGAGGTCGATATCGCCGTTCTTGTAGTTCATCATGCGCGTGTTCGCGTCATCGATGTAGAGCACGTCGACCTCGTCGATGGCAGGCTTGCCCTGGTGGTAGTCCTCGAAGGCCTTGAGCACGACTTCGGAGGACTCATCGTTCGACTCGAGGTAGAAGGGGCCGGAACCGATGAAGTTCGTGCCGGTGCCCCAGGCATCCCCTGCGGCCTCGCAGGCTGCCTTCGGATAGATCGAGGCATAGAACTGGCAGAGCATGTTGAGGAAGGAGGAGTAGACCTGACGGAGCTTGATCGTGAAGTGCGTATCATCGACCACGGTGAAGCCGGAAAGCGTCTCCGCTGTTCCATCGAGCACTTCCTGGCCGCCCTCGATGTAGACGAAGGAGTCGGCCTCGGCCTTCTTGGCAAGAAGGCGCGTGAGCGAGTACTCGACATCCTCTGATGTCATCGTCGAGCCATCATGGAACTTGATGCCGTCCTTGAGCTCGAAGGAATACGTCAGGCCATCATCGGACACCGTCGGCAGCTGGGTCACGAGCAGAGGCTCGACCTCGAGCGTCTTCGTGTTGAGCGTCACGAGCGTGTCGCAGATGTTCTCCGAGGCACCCCAGGTGCTCGACGTCGTCTGCGTATCGAACGAGGTCTTCGAGTTCGTCGTGCCGACCTTGAGGACGAAGGAGTCGGTCGTGGACGTGCTGGCATTCGAGCCGCCGCAGGCGGCAAGGCCTGCTGCAGAGGCAGCAACGGCGGCGCCGAGCGCTCCCCTCAGGAATGAGCGCCTTGTGACGCTTTCGGGCAGGATGTGGCTGAGCACCGTCTGTCTCGGGTTGGTCATGCGGGTTCCTCTCTCTTGGCGGCTCTGCGGCTTGGCAGGGCAGCATCCCCGGACATGCAAGATTAATGGCTACACTTTACTAGGAATTAGATTGATTTCCATGCCTCGAGACCCATCATGTAACAATTCCAGCCTCTCCGAAAGCTGCTTTCGGCAATGGAGCAGCTTTCGGAGAGGCTGGAGTGCAACCGGCTTGCGATGTGTCTTTCGTTCAGTTCCAGGCGCTCTTGGACATGTCCTTGTAGTGGAAGTTCACGAGGACCGAGAGGCCATCGTAGCCTTCGCGCAGGACATAGGGGGGTCTTCGGCCACACGACAGGAATCGTTGCGAAGTCCGTGCGGACGAGCTGGCGGACTGCGGCAATCGTGTCTTCCTTTGCCTCGTCCTCGTTGAGCGTCGTCCTGGCAGCATCGACGTAGCCGTCGAAGGCAGACGAGCTGTAGAAGCTCGAGCGCTGGGAAGCATTCGAGCTGTAGAAGTATGAGGCCATGAACTCCACGCCGATGAAGGAGAGTGTCGACCAGGTCACGAGTGTGACCGTGAGAGCGCCGTTTGCACGCTCCTCGCGCCAGAGGCCGGCATCGATGGTCTGGACATCGAGATTCACGCCAATCTGGCTCCAGTAGTTCTGGATTGCGACCATGACAGACTGGTCCTGGCTCCTGACCTGGGCGGTGAGGGAAAGATCTGTGACTTTTGCCTCGGCGAGGAGCTCACGTGCCTTCTCGGGGTCGTACTCGAGGACATCGGCGCCTTCGTCGGAGTTCGTGACTGAGGGCGGGATGAAGCCACAGCAGGGCTCGGCCGAGCCGGAAAGCACGGTGTCTGCGAGCTCCTGGCGGTTGATTGCGAAGGAGAGTGCCTCGCGCGCGCATCCTGGAGCTTCGGCTCATTCAGGTTCAAGTTCACGAACTGCGTGGAGCCCGGCATGTACATCTGGATCTGGTCCTTCACGTTAGAGTCTGCCTCGTACTGTGTCAGGAGCGAGGTGCTGAAGAAGCAGAGGCCGATGTCGCCGTTCTTGTAGTTCATCATGCGGGTGTTCGCATCGTCGATGTAGTAGACATCGATCTCGTCCAGGCCTGGCTTGCCCTCGTGGCAGTCCTCGAAGGCCTTGAGGACGACTTCTGAGGAATCATCGTTCGAGTCGAGCTTGTAGGGGCCCGATCCTATGAAGTTCGTGCCCTGGCCCCAGGCATCCCCTGCCGCCTCGCAGGCTGCCTTCGGATAGATCGAGGCATAGAACTGGCAGAGCATGTTCAAGAAGGAGGAGTAGACCTGCTTCAGCCTGATCGTGAAATGCGTGTTGTCGGTGGCGGTGAAGCCGGAAAGCGTCGTGGCCGTGCCGTCGAGCACTTCCTGGCCGCCCTCGATGTAGACAAAGGAGTCTGCCTCTGCCTTCTCGGCCAGAAGCCTCGTGAGCGAGTACTCGACATCCTCTGTTGTCATCGTCGGTCCGTCATGGAACTTGATATCGTCCTTGAGCTCGAAAGAGTATGTGAGGCCATCGTCTGAGACGTCAGGAAGCTTCGTCAGAAGTACCGGCTTCACCTCGAGCGTGTCAGGATCGAGCTCGACGAGCGTCTCGCAGATATTCTCAGAGGCGCCCCAGGTAAGAGAGGTCGTCTGCGTATCGAAGGAGGCCTTCGGATTCTCGACGCCGACCTTGAGCACGGCAGGGGAGGAGCCGGAGGTGGAGGCAGCCTCTCCGCCGGAGCAGGCGGTGGCGCTGATGGCAGCTGCCGCCACGGCAGAGCCGAGCGCTCCTTTGAGGAACGAGCGGCGCGTGAGGGATGCCGGAAGCGCATGCGCGATGGCAAAGGTCTGATGGCCGGCCATGAAGATCAGCTCCAGCCTCTCCGGGATGCCCGGAGCTCGGGTTATCGATAAAGTGCATAGGATGAACGGTACGCGCTGCAGGGGCGCAGCACTATCGATGGAGGCGAAGCCTTCTGAGATTGCAGCGAAATGGAAACAGGCGACACGGAGCTGCAAACATGTCCACCTCGCAAAAATTGATGGATGCCCCGTGCGCGCCCTGCCCTGGCGGCGCACAATGGAGAGGTCTGAGAACGAGAGAAAGGATTTCCATGAGCGATGTAGTCGACCGCTTTGTCCGCTATTGCGCAATCGCTTCGCAGTCCGACCCTTCGGTGGATATCACGAAGCCGGAGAACATCCCGACGACGAAGACGCAGTTCGCTGTTGCCAACGCTATTGCAGACGACCTCAGGGAGCTTGGCGCAGAGGATGTCTCTGTCGACGAGCATGCCTATGTGATCGCCCACTGGCCAGCAAGCGAAGGCCTCGAGGACCTGCCGTGCCTCGGCTTCTGCTGCCATATCGATACGGCCTGGCAGACCTGGGGCGATGAGGTGCATCCCGAGATCAAGCACTACGAGGGAGGGGAGCTTCTGATCGGCACCGGGCGCGATGGCAAGCCGGTCACGATCAGTCCGAAGACGAACCCGGCACTTGAGCACATGGTCGGCTGGGATCTCGTGACAAGCGATGGCACCTCCCTTCTCGGTGGCGACGACAAGGCAGGAGACGCCGAGATGGTGAGCCTGCTCAAGCGTCTCAAGGACGACCCCTCGATTCCGCATCCGCGCCTTGCGTTCTCGTTCGTGCCGGATGAGGAGCTGGGACACGGTGCTGCCCTTCTCGACCTCAAGAAGTTCGGTGCCGACTATGGCTACACGATCGACGGCGGACCGCTCGGCGAGTTCTGCTACGAGACGTTCAATGCCGCCGAGGCGAAGGTCTATGCAACGGGTCGCTCGGTCCATACTGGCACGGCCAAGGGCCTCATGATCAATGCGTCCGAGGCTATCTGGCAGTTCCACAGCATGATCCCTGCCCAGGAGCGTCCAGAGTACACGGAAGGCTATGACGGGTTCTACTATCTCGAGCGCGTCGAGGGCAACTGCGAGGTCGCCGAGGCCGACTACATCATCCGCGACCACAAGCAGGAGCTCGTCGAGAAGAGGAAGGAGCTCATGCGCCGCGCGGTCGAGCTCGTGAACCTCCAGTACGGCGAGGAGGTGCTCAGGATCGAGATTCACGACCAGTACCATAACCTCGCAGATGTCGTGACGAAGCCCGAGTACAGGCACCTCATCGACAATGCCCGCGAGGCGTACGGCAAGATCGGCCAGGACATGCGCTGCATCCCGATGAGGGGCGGCACCGACGGCTCCCAGCTCAGCTTCCGTGGCTTCCCGTGCTGCAACCTGAGTGCCGGCTACTATAACGCCCACGGCGTCCGTGAGTTCGTGCCGGTGCCGGAGCTCGAGGCAATGGTGGACATGCTCGTGGAGCTCGTGCAGCTCTACGCAAAGAAGCAGGAGGCATAAGGTGGCAGATACGGCAAACGAGGTCAAGGCAGAGAACCTTCTCGCCCTCACGCGCGAGCTCATATCGGTCGACTCTCCTGTCGGCTATTACCCTGAGATCCATGCATGGCTCAAAGACCGCCTCGCTTCCTGGGGCTATGAGATGTACACGGACAACAAGGCAACGGCCTATGTGAAGGTCGAGGGCGAGGACACGTCCAAGACCGTGATGGTGGGAGCCCACCTCGATACGCTCGGCCTCATCGTCCGTGGCTTCAACGACGACGGGACGCTCCGCGTGCGCCAGCTTGGCGGCGTCAACTACCACTCGCTCGAGGGCGAGTGCTGCCGCATCCATTGCCGCGATGGCCGTGTCGTGCCAGGACAGGTCATCTGCGAGAAGCACTCGGTCCATGTCTTCGAGGATGCGAAGACCGTCGAGCGCACCGAGGATACGATGTTCGTCTCCGTCATAGGCGACGTGAAGTCCCCTGAAGATGACCGCGCGCTCGGTATCACCGAGGGTGCCATCGTGGCACCCGACCCGCACTTCGAGTCCTTCGATAACGGCTATATCGTCTCGCGCTTCATCGACGACAAGGGAGCCGTGGCAGCGCTTCTCGATACGCTCCTGTGGCTCCATGAGACCGGCCAGAAGCCCGCTGTGACGACGCTCTTCGCCTTCCCGATCTACGAGGAGATAGGGCACGGCGGAGCATATGTGCCCCCCGAGGTCTCCGAGTATGTGGCGCTCGATATCACGCTCATCGGTCCTGACTACGATGCCGACGAACACAATGTCGGCATCATCTGCGCAGACCACAAGGGCCCCTATGACTGGGAGCTCACGAACCGCCTCATCCGCTGTGCCGAGAGTGCCTGCACGCCGGGACACTGGAACACGCAGGTCTGCTTCCATTACTCCACGGATGCGAATGCTGCCTATGTCCTCGGCAACAATCTCGCTTCCGGTGCTTTCGGCATGGCCTGCATGAACACGCATGGCCGCGAGCGCTGCCATGTGGATGCGCTCGTCGAGACGGAAAAGCTTGCCCGTGCCTACCTCATGGGCCAGGGCCGCGCATAGCCTCGTGGTGCTTTTCGGTCTTTGGGAAAACATGGTGGCAAGAGCTGCTCCATGTGGGCATCATAGATAGTGACTGAACGACCCGCGGGAGCGGCACTGAGGAAGGACTGGCCCATGCAGAAGGGGAACAAGAACCTGAACGATTTCATGCGCGGCAGGAACGGCACCGACGAGCTTGCGGTAGCATCGCTCTGCGCTGCGCTCATTCTCCTGATCATCAATATCTTCGCCAGCCAGCTCTGGCTCACGATTGTCGTCCTGGCCTTCGTCGCCTATGGCCTCTTCCGCTTCTTTGCACCGGCATCCGAGCAGCTGAGGGAGCAGAATGAGCACTTCGTGAAGATCGTCGGCCCCGTCGCGCCGTGGCTGCGCGACCCGGCAGCTGCCCTGAAGGAGTCGCAGCAGTACAGGCATCTCCAGTGCCCGCACTGCGGCCAGATGGTCCGCGTGCCGCGCGGCAAGGGCGCCATCCGCGTCACGTGCCCGCGCTGCCATGAGAAGTTCGACACGCGCTCCTAGGAGAATTCGATGTACCGCCTTTTCCTTGCCGGAGGCACTGCCTCCGGCAAGTCCTCTGCCGCCAGGTATCTGGCCCAGAAGGGCGCCCTGCGCATAGATCTCGACCAGCTCTCCCGTGCCGTCCTGGCGCCGGGAGAGCCGTGCGTTAGAGAGATTGCCGATGCCTTCGGATCCGATCTCGTCGATCCTGCGACCGGCATCCTCGACCGCCACCTTCTGGCAGAGCGGGCCTTCAAGGATGCAGCCTCGACGAAGAGGCTCGAAGACATCGAGCTTCCCCATATCACAGGTGCCTTGAAGGCCATCCTCTCCGAGGGACAGGCCGAGGTCGCAATCGTCGAGATTCCTCTGCTTGACAGGGCAGAGTCCTACTTCGACGAGGCAGATGAGATTGCCTGCGTGATCACGCCTCTGGCACTCCGCCGCGAGCGTGCCATCGCGCGTGGCATGGACGGAGCCGATTTCGACCATCGAGTCGCCCAGCAGCCGACCGATGCCTACCTCGAAAAGAAGGCAGATACCGTCTTCAGGAACGACGGCGACGAGGATGCGCTCAAGGCGCAGCTCGATGCATGGTGGAAGAAGCGTGAGGCTGCCGGCTGGCAGGGGAGGGCGCGATGAGGGCACATGGCTGCGGCGGCTGCCTTCTGCGCATCATCGTCTGTGTCCTGGTGGCAGGTTTCATCTGGCAGCTCTTCGGAGCCGATCTCGAGCCCTATGCGAAGAAGGCAGAGCGCCTTGCCTATCCTGTCTCCTACGACGAGGCGATACTCGCATCGTCTGAGCGCCACAACGTGGATCCGCTTCTTGTCTGTGCCGTCATCAAGTGCGAGAGCAACTGGGATCCATCTGTGTCGTCGGATGCCGGCGCCTGTGGCCTCATGCAGCTCATGCCGGAAACCGCAGAAGAGCTCATACGCCAGGGCTATGTGGATGGCAGCGTGTACAGCGCAGATGCACTCTATGATCCGGAGACAAATATCGAGTTCGGCTGTGCCTACCTCGAGCTTGCAAGGCACGAGCTCGGCAGCACGGATGAGGTCATCGCTTCCTACAATGCCGGTATCGGCAAGGTGAAGGAGTGGCTCGCATTCGGCACGGGCTCCATCTCGGAGCTTTCCCAGGAGTATCCCGAGACGGCGACCTATCTCAAGAAGGTCCAGAATGCCTATGAGCGCTACCGGGCACTCTATACGGAAGGCCTTGCTGCAAAGGCCTGAGCTCTGTTGCAAGAACAGATGTTCCTGTATGATAGCTGCAGGAGGTCATGATGGCAGACAAGGATGAAGATCAGTTCTCAGAGCCGCTTGCCGGCTCGAAGGAGGCGCGCGAGCGCTTCGGTGCCGAGCTGAAGCGATTCGGTCTCGGTGCAGACTCCTCGAAGCTCGAGGTCGTCTCGCCCTATGAGCCGGCAGGAGACCAGCCCCAGGCCATAGAGAAGCTGGCAGACGGCGTGAGGCGCGGCCTTCGCTATCAGACGCTTCTGGGCGTCACGGGATCGGGCAAGACGTTCACGATGGCAAAGACGATCGAGGCCGTGAACAAGCCCACGCTCATCATGGAGCCGAACAAGACGCTTGCGGCGCAGGTGGCAGGCGAGATGAAGGAGCTCTTCCCGAACAACGCCGTCGTCTACTTCGTCTCCTACTACGACTACTACCAGCCTGAGGCCTATGTGCCGCAGTCCGATACCTATATCGAGAAGGATGCCTCGATCAACGAGGAGGTGGAGAAGCTCCGCCACCAGGCGACCTCGAGCCTGCTCTCCCGCCGTGATGTGATCGTCGTGGCGTCCGTCTCCTGCATCTACGGCATCGGGTCTCCGCAGGACTATGCAGGGCTCGCTCCGAACATCGACAAGTCGGAGCCGCTCGAGCGCGACGACCTCATACGCTCCCTCATCGATATCCAGTACGACCGAAACGACCTCGACCTCTCGATCGGCACGTTCCGCGTAAGGGGAGACACGGTCGATGTCTGGCCGCCCTATGCAGAGAATCCTTTGAGGATCTCGTTCTTCGGCGACGAGGTCGAGCTCATAGCCGAGATCGACAAGGTCACGGGCGAGGTCATCCGCGAGTTCGATGCCATCCCCATCTGGCCGGCATCGCACTACGTGACAGAGCGCCCGAAGATCAACCACGCACTCAAGACCATCAACGACGAGCTCACGCAGCGTCTCGCCGCGCTCAAGGCAGACAACCGTCTCCTCGAGGCACAGCGCCTGAAGGAGCGCACGTCCTACGACCTCGAGATGCTCGAGAACATGGGCTACTGCAATGGCATCGAGAACTACTCGCGCCACCTCGATGGCAGAAAGCCGGGCGAGCCGCCCTATACGCTCATCGACTACTTCCCGGACGATATGCTCTGCATCATCGACGAGTCCCATGTCACGGTGCCGCAGATCCGCGGCATGCATGAAGGCGACCGCTCGCGCAAGGTCACGCTCGTCGAGCATGGCTTCAGGCTTCCATCCGCTCTCGACAACCGCCCACTGCGCTTCGACGAGTTCGAGCAGCGCATCCCGCAGTTCATCTATGTCTCGGCGACGCCGGGAGACTACGAGGAGCAGGTCTCGCAGCAGACGGTGGAGCAGATCATCAGGCCGACCGGCCTTCTCGATCCGAAGATCGAGGTGCGTCCGGTCCGCGGCCAGATTGACGACCTCATCAGCGAGATCAAGGAGCGTACGGCAAAGAAGGAGCGCGTGCTCGTGACGACGCTCACGAAGCGGATGGCAGAGGACTTGACCGACCATCTCCTCGACGAGGGGATCAAGGTCAACTACATGCACTCCGATACAGCGACGCTCGACCGTGTCCGCATCATCCGCGAGCTCCGCGAAGGCAAGATCGATGTCCTTGTCGGCATCAACCTCCTGCGCGAGGGCCTCGATATCCCCGAGGTCTCGCTCGTCGCAATACTCGATGCCGACAAGGAAGGCTTCCTCAGGAACAGAAGGTCGCTGATCCAGACGATGGGACGCGCCGCCAGAAACGTCTCGGGCGAGGTCATCATGTACGCAGACGAGATCACGGACTCGATGCGCGAGGCCATCGACGAGACGAGGAGGCGCCGCTCGATCCAGGAGAAGTTCAACGAGGAGCACCATATCGAGCCGCATACCGTGCGCAAGGCGATCAACGATATCTCGGCCTTCCTGGCAGAGGCGCACGATACGCTCGATACGAAGGAGAGGAAGGACGGCGTCTTCTTCACGCCGGCAGGATCTGAAGCAGGAGATGCTCCTGCCATGACAGAAGAGCAGCTCACGGAGGACCTGAAAAAGCTGCCGCGTACCGAGGTCGAGCGCCTCATCTCGACCCTCCAGGAAGAGATGGCAGCAGCCTCCGAGTCCATGGACTACGAGGAGGCAGCGCGCGTGCGCGACCAGCTCGTCCAGGTGAAGGCGCTCGTCGAGCACACGACCGAGGAGGATGTGATGCGCCGCCTCAAGGCCGGTGCCCGGAAGGGCTCCGAGCATGCGACAAGGCGCCGCTACCGGGGACCGCGCAAGCATTAGAAGATGCAGAAAAGAGCGGGGGCAGCACGCGCTGCCCCCGCTTCACATCTGTCAGTTCTTTCTGTGCCCTATTCCCTGATCTCGCGTATCAGGTGCTCGGCGCAGCTGATGCCATCTGCTGCTGCGCTCATGATGCCGCCTGCATAGCCTGCACCCTCGCCGCAGGGCCAGAGGCCTCTTGTAGAGACGGACTGGCCATCCTTCTCGCGCACGACACGCACCGGAGAAGAGGAGCGGGTCTCGACGCCGGTGAGCACGGCATCTGCCACATCGAAGCCCTTGAGGTGCTTGCCCATCTGCGGAATCGCAGCACGCAGGGTCTCTGCGATGTAGGGAGGAAGAGCTGGCTCGATCGTACCCCAGGTGACGCCGCGCGGATAGGTCGGCTGGACGGTGCCTGCTGCTGACGATGGCTGGCCTTTGAGGAAGTCGCCGACAAGCTGTGCCGGTGTCTGATAGGCGCCCCCGCCAAGCTCGAATGCCTTCCTCTCGCAGGAACGCTGGAGCGACAGCCCTGCGAGAGGGTCGTCTCCGGGAAGGTCTTCGGGAAAGACATTCGCAAGGATGCCGGCATTCGCATTTGTGCCGGCGCGGTCGGAGAGGCTCATGCCGTTCGTGCAGACGCCGCCTTCCTCGCTGGCTGCGGCAACCACATAGCCGCCCGGGCACATGCAGAAGCTGAAGGCGCTCCTGCCGGAAGGCAGGTGGCTCACGAGCTTGTAGGGGGCAGCGCCGAGTGCGGGGTGTCCTGCAGCAGGTCCATACTGCGCCTTGTCTATCTGTGCCTGGAGGTGCTCGATGCGGGCACCCATGGCAAAGGTCTTGCGCTCGAGCGTTACTTGCTTCTTATGGAGGAGCTCGAGGACATCGCGGGCCGAATGGCCGCAGGCAAGCACGACCTCATGCGCTGCGATATCCTCGCCGCGCTCGATGCCTTCATGCTCCTGCGTCACATGGATGCCTGAGATCGAGCCATCCTGGGCAAGGTAGATGTCATCAAGCCTGCAGCGGAAGCGGACCTCGCCGCCTGCTTCCTCGATGCGGTGCACGATGTTCGTGACCACATGGGGCAGGATGTCGGAGCCGACATGGGGCTTTGCGTCCCAGAGGATGCGCTCGGGAGCTCCTGCCTCGACGAAGGTCTCAAGTATCAGCCTATGGAGCGGGCTCTTCGTGCCGGTCTGGAGCTTGCCGTCAGAGAAGGTGCCGGCGCCTCCAAGGCCGAACTGGATGTTGCTCTCTGTATCGAGGAGGCCGGTCTCATTGAAGCGGCTGACCCGCGCGGTCCTTCGCTCCGCGTCATCTCCACGCTCGATCAGAAGCGGGGAGAGGCCTGCCTCTGCAAGCGTGAGGGCACAGAAGAGGCCAGCGCATCCGGCCCCGACGACAATCGGGCGCTCATCGAGCGTCGAGGTATGCCGCTGCGGGAAGCGGGGCGGCACCTCGTCGACCGTGCGGACGTTTCTGTCCTGGCGGTGGTGGGCAAGACGGCGCAGGAAAGCACGCTCCTTCTCCTTGCCGCCCACAAGCGCGATGCGCACCGTGAACATCAGGTGGACATCCGACTTCTTGCGGGCATCGATCGAGCGGCGCCTGAGCTCGAACGAGGCGATCTGTGCCTTCGTGAGATGGTATTTCTTCAGCACATGCTGCTCGACGATGTGCTTTTCGGACTCGACGGTCCCATCCAGCGTTCCCAGAGGTATTGCTATGTTTGAGATTTCGATCACAGGGAGCGCTCCTTTCTAGTTCGGATCTCTCGGGCGGCTTTGGCAGCCTCTGTTCCGGCCTTCATGCCCGAGGTCCAGGCCCAGCCCAGATTGTATCCTCCGCAGGGCCCATCGATATCGAGCGCCTCGCCGCAGGCAAAAAGGCCACGGGAGCCGGCAAGGGCAGGATCTGCTTCAAGGGTCGGCGCGAATGAAGAGATGGCAAGGCCGCCGCGCGTGACCTGAGCATGTCCGGTATCTGTGCGTCCTTCGACCGTGAAGGAAAGGGCCTTGAGCGCCTGCGCGATGCGGTCGGGATCTCCGCCTTCACGTTTCCAGAGGAGCTCTGCAAGGCGTGGGTCTGAGACGCCTTCCGCGGTATGTGCCAGGCGGATGAGGCGGGACAGCTGCGATGCGGCATAATCCGGCGCGAGGTCGAGAGCGAGTGTATCGCCTGGTTCGGCCAGCCGTGAGAGATTGAAGACAGCGATGCCGGAGAGTCCATAGGGCCTGAATAGGAACTCCCCTGCTTCTTCGGCGATCTTTTCTGCTCCGCGCAGAAGCGTGGCTCTGCCATGGGCACGCCTGCCGTCGAGGGCCTCAAGCGGAAGCCCCTTGAGCGCAAGCGGACAGAGGATGGGCTCCGGTGCGATGCGGGGAAGCTGTGGCACAAGCGTCTCGGCCAGGTGTCCGCCGCCTGCAAGGATGGCGCAGGAGGCTAGAAGCGCACCTTCGCCGGCCTCGCCTGAAAACGAGACCTTCCAGCCCTTGCCCTGGGATTCAAGCTTCTTGGCACCGCGTCCTGGCAGAAGCAGGACTCCTGCACGCTGGGCGCGGGCAAGAAGGACATCGCGCACAGATGCTGCCTGCCTCGAGAGGGGATAGCAGCGGGTGTCGTCTGCCGTCCATGCCATGCCTGATGCCAGGAAGAAGGCGAAGACCTCATCTGCCATGTCCTGCCCGACGGCTGACTCGACGAAATCGGGGTGGTTGTAGAAGGAGGGAGCAAGATCTGCCGCTGTGAAGTTGCAGCGTCCGTTGCCGGTCGCCAGAATCGTGCGGCCGCACTCGAGGGCTTCTTCGAGGACGCATGCTGAGGCGCCTTCCTCTGCTGCCGTGATGGCACAGGCAAGGCCTGAGGCGCCGCCGCCGACCACGCAGACATCTGCAATCTTTGGCGGTGCCACCTTCATCGCAGCATCGAGGGCACGCTCGCGCAGCTGCGAGCGTGCGGTCTTCTGTCTTCTGCCTCCTGCCATGGGAGCCTTTCTATTTCAGTGCGTCCATCACGGTCGCAGAGGCGACGATCGCGGCAATCGCATCGGGGATGAGGCCGTCGGGGAGGTCCTGCTCCATCCTGCCGGCATCGCACATCTGCGCGAAGGAAGGATCGATCGGCAGCTGGCCCAAAAAGTCGAGGTCGTAGCGCTTTGCAGTCTCCTCGGCGCGGCTCGGGCCATACGGCTCGATCTTCTCGCCACAGTGCGGGCAGGTGAGATAGGCCATGTTCTCGACGAGGCCGAGGCACGGCACTTCCATCATCGATGCCATCTTCACGGCCTTGCCGACGACCATCTGGACGAGGTCCTGCGGCGAGGAGACGATGATGACACCCTCGATTGGGAGGGACTGGAAGACGGTGAGGGCTACGTCACCGGTTCCTGGAGGCATATCGACGAGCAGGAAGTCGAGGTTGCCCCAGTTCGTCTGGCCCCAGAACTGCTGGAGGGCGCCAGCGAGGATGGGTCCACGCCAGAGCACCGGATCATCGTTGTGCTCGAGCAGGAGGTTTGTCGACATGACCTTCATGCCGTTCGCGGTCTCGCACGGGACCATGTTGTTTCCGTCAGCGGTGACCATATCGTCGGCGAGGCCGAACATCTTCGGGATCGAGGGGCCGGTGATATCGGCGTCGAGGATGCCGACAGAGGCACCGTGACGGGCAAGCTCGGTGGCCAGGATGCCGGTCACGAGCGACTTGCCGACGCCTCCCTTGCCGGAGATGACACCGATCACATGCTTGATGTTCGAGTTCTCGTTGAGCGGGAAGATCTGGGGTCCCTGCTCGGCCTGGGGTGCATCTTCGTGCATCTGGCCCATCTCTTCGCGTATCTGCTGTTCCTCTTCAGGTGAAAGCGGCATGGTGCGCCTTTCTCTTAGGTAAATGCTGTTTCCCACCTATCATACCCCGCACGGCCCTTTCACCATGCTTGCGGTGCCTGAAAAGCCGCCTCTGGGTGCATAATGGGAGGCAATGCATCCGTCTGAAGGGATTGAGCATGCTTGCAGCAACGCTTGGCTATGTCGACCGCTACGACTTTTCGAACGAGCGATTCCAGAAGGCCTATGCCTTCCTGCGCCAGAACGACCTCAGCGCACTTCCGCTCGGGAAGCATGAGGTCGCAGGCGACGAGGTATTCGCGAACGTCCAGGAATACGATACGGTGCCGGCAGCCCAGAAGCACTATGAGGCGCACAGGCGCTACTTCGATATCCAATACATCATCTCGGGCGAGGAGGCCATTGCCGTTACGCCGGTCGAAGGCGTCAAGGCACTCCAGGAGTTCGACGAGGCATCCGACTTCTGCCTCTACGACGAGCCAAAGGCCTGCTCGTGGGTTCCGCTCCATGCAGGCGAGCTCATGATCTTGGGTCCCGAGGAGGCACACAAGCCAGGATGTGCCCTTGCAGGTCCCGAGCATGTACGCAAGGTCGTTGTGAAGGTCGCCCTGTAGCGTACGACACAGAATCCAGCGTCTTTGGCCCCCCTGCCTTTGGGCGGGGGCTTTCTCATGCCTCTCATGCTTTGGCATGAGGAGAAAGCCGAAGGCTCTCTGTACCATGTTTACGCCCAGGGGAGGAAGGTGCTGAATTGAACTGCGGAAAGGCAATCTTGCCGAATTACTCTGGACGATGCCTTTCTGGGTGGGCACAGGATGCATCTTAAGGTACCATTAAGAAATAATGAAAAGATTGTCCGCTCTCCGGGAACGCATCTGGGCAGGGTGGTGCAGACGATGCGCGGGACCAGGCAGCATGGCTGTGGCCAAGACATGCCCTGGACTCTCTGCGCTGGAGGCGATTAGGCAAAGGAGCAAGAACGTGGCCGCATCACGCATGGGTTCCCCCATCAGATTCCGCTGCGCGCTGGCAGCCTCGAAGCTTGTGCGCGGCGTGCTCAGGAAGACCGGACATGTGGGAGGACAGCTTCCCGGCGTCGTTGCCGAGAAGGTGGATCCAGACTTCCTTGCACATATCCCGATGCCGGAGCACCTCGTGTTCGTGTCCGGCACGAATGGCAAGACGACGACCACGAACCTTATCGCCGATATCCTCTTCGATAACGGGCGGATGCTCGTGACGAACCGCGAGGGCGGCAATATCGGTACCGGCATCGCCTCGACGCTCATTGCCAATGCTGACGCGGGCGGCCATCCACGTGCCGATACGGCTGTCATGGAGCTCGACGAGATCTGCTTCAATGAGGTCATGCCCTATGTGGACCCGGAGCTCGTCGTCGTGACGAACCTCTACTCGGACACATTCACGCGCTCGGCAAATCCCGACTATGTCTTTTCGGTCATGAGCAGGAACATCTCGCCGGATACGCGCCTTGTCCTCAATGCAGACGACCTCATCTCCTGCCGCATGGCACCGCAGACGAAGAGCCGTGTCTACTATGCGATAGCCCCTCAGCCCGAGGATACGAAGGAGCCCCAGGGCATCGTCTGCGACCTGCCGGCCTGCCCGGTCTGTGGCGGCAGGCTCGAGTATGACTACGCCCATTTCCGCCATCTCGGCCATGCACGCTGCACGTCCTGCGGCTACACGAATCCCGAGCCCGACTATGTGCTCACGAAGATTGACCACGAGAAGCATCTCCTGACGATAGAGGAGCGCTGCCACGAGGGGTCGCCTGCGCATGAGTACTATCTTCAGTCGCTCTCGATCACGAACGCATACAACCTGCTTGCCGCTATCGTCGCCGTGCGCGAGATGGGGCTTTCTGCCGAGGAGATTGCGCACTCGCTCGAGCATGGCATCAACATCACGACCGAGCGCTACCAGGCACGCAGCGTCTGCGACAGGCGCATCGTGACAATCGCCTCGAAGGGGGAGAACGGCACAGCCACCTCGGTCGCGCTTCAGACCGTCATGTCGGAGCCGGGCACGAAGGCCTTGATCATGCTCCTTTCCGATGGACACATGGCAGAGAATGCCGATGAAGTGGAATACCCGGGCTGGCTCTATCTCACGGACTATGAGCTCCTGGACGATCCATCCGTGAAGGAGATCGTGCTCGTCGGCGCGACGGCAGATGAGCAGGCGCTGCGCCTGCGGCTGGCAGGCGTGCCGGCAGAGAAGATCACAAAGGTCGCAGGCTGGGAGGATGCCGTCAATGCCGTGCATCCGATGGAAGCCGATGCGACCTACATCGCCTTTGCCGTCTCGAATGTCGGCATCGCGAGCAAGGCAGCAGATGCCCTGGCGAAAAGGATCGAGGAGGCAGATGGTGAGCGCTGATACGACGATCGAAGTCCTCTTTCCGGAGTTCGGAAACCAGGGCGGAGACAATGGCAACGAGATGTATCTCAGAGCCTGCCTGCCCGATGCCCGCTTCATCCATACGCATAGGGGAGATGTGCCCTATTTCGCAGAGCACGTGCCCTCCTTCATCCTCTGCTGCAACATGACAGAGCAGCAGCAGGACATATCGGTCAAGGAGCTCATGCCCTATAAGGAGAGGCTCGCCGAGCTGGCCGATAGTGGCGTCCCCATGCTCTTCTGTGGAAGCGCAGCCGAGCTCCTCGGCACCTGGATCGTGGATCCGGACGGCACGACGAACCCTGCACTCGACCTCTTCAGCTTCACGACGCACCGGAACATGCCGAAGCGCTACCTCGATGTCGTGCTCGGCACGTTCGTGCCGGCACCGGGGGAAGACCCTATCGAGATTGCCGGCTTCAAGGCACAGTTCACGCAGATGGAAGGGCACAACGAGTCCTGCTTCTTCTGCGAGGACGAGGTGGGATTCGGCCTCAACGTCGAGACGAAGCTCGAAGGCTGGAGACGGGGCGGCCTCATCGCTACCTGGATCATAGGTCCGCTCCTGCCGGAGAATCCCGATTTCGTGCGCTGGCTCCTGGACGAGATGGGGGAGAAGGACGCTTCCCTTGCCTTCGAGGAGGAGGCACGGGCTGCCCATGACACGCGCGTGCGCACGTTCCGTATGCCGGGGATGCATCTCACGATATAGCCATTTCTTGTTGGTTCTTTGGTGGCATGCGGGTTTCGGGACCCCGCTTCGGACCTTGGAGGTTCGGGGCGGGGTCCTTATTGCTACCATGGATGTATCCATCTCGAGATGGGTGAAGACTGCTCTTCAGCAGCAGGGACTGACAGTTCCTGCTGCCGTTTGGATAGAAGGTTGGAAGCATGGCATCAGATTCCATCGTCATTCGCGGTGCCCGGCAGCACAATCTGCAGAACGTCGATGTGACGATTCCCCGCGACAAGCTTGTCGTGATCACCGGCCTCTCGGGCTCCGGCAAGTCGTCTCTTGCCTTCGACACGATCTATGCAGAAGGCCAGAGGCGCTACGTCGAGAGCCTCTCGAGCTATGCCCGGCAGTTCCTGGGCCAGATGGACAAGCCCGATGTGGACTCAATCGAAGGCCTCTCGCCGGCTGTCTCCATCGACCAGAAGACGACGTCGAAGAATCCGCGCTCGACCGTCGGCACCGTCACGGAGATCTATGACTACCTGCGCCTGCTCTATGCCCGCGTCGGCGTGCCGCACTGCCCCGAGTGCGGACGTGTCATCGAGCGCCAGACGACGGACCAGGTCGCAGACAAGGTGCTGGCAGCCGGGCAGGGAAGGCGTGCGCTTGTGCTCGCGCCTGTCGTCCTTGGCCGCAAGGGCGAGTACCAGAAGCTCTTCCAGGACCTTGCAAAGGAAGGCTTCTCCCGCGTCCGCGTCGACGGCGAGGTGCATGAGCTCACCGAAGAGATCGTGCTCAACAAGAAGATCAAGCACACGATCGAGGTCGTTGTCGACCGCATCGTGATCCGCGAGAACTCCCTCGGCCGCATCGCCGAGGCCGTCGAGCAGGCGACGAAGCTCGCCTCCGGCAAGGTCGGCGTGCTCCTGCTTGCCGACAGGAAAGACCCCGAGCACATGCCGGAAGAGCTCCTGCAGTACTCGCTTGCGCTTGCCTGCCCCATCCATGGCCACTCGATCGACGACCTGCAGCCGCGCGACTTCTCGTTCAATGCGCCCTATGGCGCCTGCCCTGACTGCGATGGCCTCGGCTTCAAGAAGACGGTCGATGCACGCTCGCTCATCGAGGATCCGCATCTCTCCGTTGCCCAGGGCGTCTTCGGAAGCCTCTTCAACCGCTCGAACTACTATCCGCAGATCCTGCGTGCAGTCTGCGACTATATCGGCGTCTCTGCCGATACGCCGTGGGACGAGCTGCCCCGCAAGGCCCAGAATGCGCTGCTCGATGGCCTGGGAGACAAGAAGATCCGTGTCGATTACCGCACGCTCGATGGGCGCGACACGAGCTGGCTCACGAAGTTCTCAGGCGTGAGGACGATCCTCTTCGAGAAGTACCAGGAGACGACGTCTGAGACCATGAGGACACACCTCGAGAAGTACATCCGCGAAGAGCCCTGCCCGACCTGCCACGGCGCACGCCTGAAGCCTGAGTATCTGGCAGTCACGGTGGGAGACCTCAGCATCAAGCAGCTCTGCGATCTCTCCTGCAAGGAGGCGCTCGACTTCTTCGATCATCTCAAGCTCGATGAGCGCCATGAGGTGATCGGCGGGCCGATCGTGAAGGAGATCCGCGCACGCCTGCGCTTCCTCGTGAACGTCGGTCTCGACTACCTGACGCTCTCGCGTGCCTCGGCGACGCTTTCCGGCGGCGAGGCGCAGCGCATCCGCCTGGCCACCCAGATCGGCGCCGGCCTCATGGGCGTCCTCTATATCCTCGATGAGCCCTCGATCGGCCTCCATCAGCGCGACAACGACCGCCTGATCGCAACGCTCAAGAGCCTGCGCGACCAGGGCAATACCGTGATCGTCGTCGAGCACGATGAGGATACGATCCGTGCTGCCGACTATGTGATCGATATGGGTCCGGGTGCCGGCGAGCTCGGAGGCCACGTCGTGGCGGCAGGAACGCCGGAAGAGATCATGGCAGACGAGAAGTCGCTTACGGGCGCCTACCTCACCGGCAAGCGCATGATCCGCCTTCCGAAGGAGCGCAGGAATCCTGGACGCGGTGCCCTCAAGATCACGGGCTGCCGCGCGAACAATCTCAAGAACGTGAAGGTCAAGGTCGAATACGGTACCTTCACGGTCGTGACGGGCGTCTCGGGATCGGGCAAGTCATCGCTTGTGACCGATACCCTGGCACCAGCATTGACGAACATCATCCAGCACTCGAAGCGTCCTGTCGGCCCCTACCGTACGCTCGAGGGGCTCGAGGACGAGGATGGCAGGAAGTGCATCGACAAGGTCATCGATATCGACCAGAGCCCGATCGGGCGCACGCCGCGCTCGAACCCGGCCACCTATATCGGCCTCTGGGACGATCTCAGGCGGCTCTTTGCCTCGACGCCTGAGAGCCGTGCCCGAGGCTACAGCGCAGGGCGCTTCAGCTTCAACGTGCCGGGAGGCCGCTGCGAGGCCTGCAAGGGCGATGGCCAGATCAAGATCGAGATGAACTTCCTGCCTGACATCTATGTACCCTGCGATGTCTGCCATGGCAAGCGCTACAACAGGGAGACCCTGGAGGTCAAGTACAACGGCAAGTCCATTGCCGATGTCCTCGACATGACGGTCACAGAGGCGCTCTCATTCTTCCAGAACATCCCGAAGATCCGCCGCAAGCTCGAGACGCTCTTCGATGTGGGCCTGGGCTATGTGCACCTGGGACAGCCGGCAACGACCTTGTCCGGCGGCGAGGCACAGCGCGTGAAGCTTGCCAAGGAGCTCCAGCGTGTCCAGACAGGCAGGACGTTCTATATCCTCGACGAGCCGACGACGGGTCTCCACTTCGAGGACGTGCGCCAGCTTGTTCAGGTATTGGAGCGTTTGGTGGATGCCGGCAACACGGTCCTTGTGATAGAGCACAATCTGGACGTCATAAAGATGGCGGACCGTCTCATCGATATGGGCCCTGAAGGCGGCGATGGGGGTGGCACGGTCGTTGCCTATGGCACGCCCGAAGAGGTCGCGAAGGTCAAAGAATCGTATACCGGACGCTATCTTGCGCCGATCCTTGCGCGCGACCGGGCACGCATGGAGAAGGAGGATGCAGCAGATGTCGAAGCGTGAGGGGCAGGTCAAGACGAATGCGATGCGCGAGCTCGACCAGGCACACATCCCCTATAGGGTGCAGGTCGTCGAGGGTGAAGAGGATATCTCGAGAGGACTCGGCGTCCGCATGGCAGAAGAGGTCGGGGCAGACCCCGAGAGCCAGTTCAAGACGCTTGTCTGCGTCTCGCCGACACGGGACCACGTCGTGTGCTGCATACCTGTGGCAGAAGAGCTCGACCTCAAGAAGGCAGCAGCGGCAGCAGGGGAGAAGTCGCTCGAGCTCATGCCGATAAAGCAGCTCGAGAGCGTCACGGGCTATGTGCGTGGCGGCTGCACCCCTGTCGGCATGAAGAAGAAGTTCCCGACCTTGATCGACGAGACGGCCGAACTCTTCGATGAGATCGGCATCTCGGGCGGGAAGCGTGGCGTCGGCCTCATCGTGGCACCGGAGCCCCTGGCCAAGTTCCTGGACGCACGCTTCGTCGATATCGTGCAGGAAGGGCGATGATGGAGAACAGAGAAATGGACATCGAGGAGCAGCAGACTGACGAGGAAGAGGCGCTTGCCGAGTCGGTAGGCCGCTCGTCTGCAATGATGAGCGTGCTCGTGATGATTTCGCGTATCACGGGCTTCTTCCGCACCTGGGCGCAGGCATATGCCGTCGGCGTCACGATGCTCGCCTCGTGCTACACAATCGCGAACAACCTCCCGAATCTGCTCTATGAGCTTGTCATGGGCGGCATGCTCGTCACGGCATTCCTGCCTGTCTACATGAACGTGAAGCGCAAGCTCGGACGCGAAGGTGCCAATGCCTACGCCTCGAACCTCTTCTCGCTCATCCTCCTCATCATGGGCGGCCTCTCCATCCTCTGCATCATCTTCGCGGCGCCGGTCGTGTGGACGCAGACGTTCTCGGCGACCAAGGAGTTCGACTTCGACCTCTCGGTCTACTTCTTCCGCTTCTTCGCAATCGAGATCATGCTCTACTCGCTCTCGACCGTCGTCTCCGGCATCCTAAATGCCGAACGCGAGTACTTCTGGAGCACGGCAGCGCCGATCTTCAACAACTTCGTGACGATCGCTTCCTTCGTGCTCTATGCCTGGCTCGTTCCCACGAACCAGGGGCTGGCGCTCCTGATCCTGGCGCTCGGCAACCCTCTGGGCGTTGCCGTGCAGCTCCTCGTGCAGCTGCCGAGCCTCCACAAGATGGGCGTGCGCATCCACTTCAAGATCGACCTCCACGATCCTGCCATCAAGGACACGCTCTCCATCGGCATCCCGTCGCTTCTCTGCACGATCGTGATGTTCGTCACGTCCTCCGTGCAGACATCCTGCGAGATGCAGTCTTCGGTCTCCGGCTCCTCGGTCGCCTACTATGCCCGCATCTGGTATACGCTGCCGTATTCGATTCTCTGCGTGCCAATCACGACGGCCATGTTCACAGAGCTCTCAGACCTCTATGCGAAGCACGATATGACGGGATATAGGCGCGGCATCTCGTCCGGCACAAGCAAGATCTTGTTCCTCTTGATCCCGATGATGCTCTTCCTGATCGTGTTCTCGACGCCCCTGATTACCGTGATGGCAGGCAGGAGCTTCTCTGCTGATGAGATCGAGATGACGGCGAGCTTCCTCATCGCCCTTGCGTTCTCGCTTCCGCTCTACGGCGTCTATATCTATCTCCAGAAGATCTGCTCCTCGATGCGCCATATGATGCTCTTCGCTGTTGCCAACATCGTGGCCGGCGTCGTCGAGGTCATCTACCTCATGGTCGCGACGCCGAGATACGGCCTCAACTGCTCGGCCTGGGGCAACACGGTCTTCTATGTGATCGTCGATATCGTGGCCTTCATGGAGCTCCATCACCGGATCGGCGGTGTCGGCATCCGCCATATGGCAGTCTCTGCCGTGCGCTCGCTCGCACTCGGTGCCGCAGGCGCTGTCGCTGCCTTCCTCATCCTCCAGCTCCTCGGACACTTCTTCGGCCCCACGGACGGCTCGATGCTCAAGGGCATCCTCTATTCCGTCATCGGCGGCATCCCGGCCCTGATCGTGACCTACGGCGGAGCGGTCGCCCTGAAGATCCCTGAGGCTGATGCAATCGGCCGCCTCATGGACCGCTTCCTGCCGGCACGCCTGCGCAGGTAGAGAACAGCCAGATAGCATCGAAACGATTTCGAGGCCTCCGCTTGGCGGGGGCCTCGCTGCATCTGCCGAAACAATGGCACAGGTGAGATCTCGGCCTTTGCCTGCTTGGTACCATGCGGGACAGAACCCAAGAGCCCACGCTTGCCGGAGAAGATGTGCCATGCTCCTTGATCTCTTTTCAGAGGACTCTCTGCCCTCATCTGGATTCCCGTCATCGTCTTCATGGTCCTTGTCTTCTACCTGCTGATTCTCGCAATCCAGGCGCTGAAGAAGTATCTGGGGAAATAGGCCGGGCTCCAGGATGGGCAGGCACGCTCCATTGCCGCTACGTTACAGAGCGGCGTCCTCGCTGCGGCAAGCACTTTAGTGTGCTAAAGTGCCACCAGCAGACAAGATGGATGCAGAAGCATCCTGGACATGAAGGAGCGACATCGTGCTGAGCGGTACACCCCAAGGATTCCGCGACATCCTGCCGAAGGAGGCATTGGCGCGCGAGCGAATCTGCGACGCAGTCAGGAGCTGCTTCGCGAGCCATGGCTATCTTCCGGTCGAGACGCCGCTTCTCGAAGACCGCCATACCCTCGAGGAGGCAGGACGCATCAAGAACCTGCCGTTCCAGCTCTTCGACGCGGAGGACGACGAGCTCCTCGTGCTCAGGCCCGATCTCACGCTGCCGATCGCGCGCATGGCAGCAGCAAGGTTCGCGGCAGGGCAGCTGCCGGCACGCCTCAGGTATGTGGCGCCTGTCGTGCGCGAGCGTGCAAGCCTCAAGGGCCAGCCGCGCCAGTTCACGCAGCTCGGCGTCGAGCTCATCGGCGGAGACGACGTGAAGGCAGAATCCGAGGTCGTCTCCCTTCTGGGCGAGGTGCTCCAGGCCCTCCATGTGCCGGCCTGGAAGATTGTCTGCGGCTCTGTCTCGCCCCTGAAGGCGCTGCTCCAGACCTGCGCACCGGATGAGGCATTCGCGAAGCAGGCGCTTGCCCTCGTCCATGAGAGCGATCTTGTGAGCCTGGATGAGCTTGTCGCAGCCTCTTCGCTTGCGTCCGAGGCGGCACGTGCGCTCCACGAGCTGCCAAGGCTCAATGGCGGAGCTGAGACGATCGATGCGCTCGACGAGCTCCTGGATGGTGCCGGTGTCCCCCAGGAGGGAAGAGGCACCTCTGAGCTCAGGGCCCTCGTGGCATCGCTTTCCGACCTTGCCCAGGCAGGGGAGCTTGCCTTCGACTTCTCGATCATCAACTCATTCGACTACTACACGGGCATCATCTTCAAGGCCTATTCGGAAGGCATCGCCGCATCCCTTGCTTCCGGCGGCCGCTACGATGCAGTCCTCAAGAACCTCGGCATGCCCGATACCTGCGCCTGCGGCTTCGCCCTCTCGCTCGAGCGTCTCCAGGAGGTCCTGGGCGAGATGGGAGATACCGGCGTCGTGACGCCGGGCGTGCGCCTGGCAGAGCGTCCGATCCGCATTGCCGTGCCGAAGGGATCGCTCTTCGGCGATACCGTGAAGCTGCTCGAGAAGGCTGGGCTTCCGGTCGAGGGGCTCAAGGACCCGGGACGCCGCCTCATCGTGCATGAGGACGGGGTCGACTATGTGATCGTCCGTGCCCAGGATGCCCCGTATTTCGTGGGCTATGGTGGTGCCGATTGCGGCATCTGCGGTAACGACTCGATCCTCGAGGCCCAGGTCGAGCTCCTGCAGCTTGTGGACCTGCGCTACGGTGCCTGCCGCTTCGTCGTCGCAGAGCCGAGAAGCGCTGCCGGCAAGACCGACCGTGCCTATGCCTGGCGCGGTTACGAGCGCGTTGCAACGAAGTACCCCCACATCACGCAGGCGTACTATGACCGTATCGGCCGGCAGGTCGAGATTCTGCCGCTCCACGGCAACATCGAGCTTGGCCCGATTGTCGGCATGGCAGACCGCATCGTCGATATCACGGCGACGGGCACGACGCTCAGGGAGAACGACCTCGAGATTGTCGACGACGTGCTCGAGTGCAGTGCCCGCTTCTTCGCAGGCCCTGCTGCCTATCGCTCCGATGCCCGCATACGTTCCCTGGCTGACCGCCTCGCGGCTGCAGCCAGCAAGGAGGAATAATGAGGAAGATCGTGCTGTCCGAGGGAGAGACCCTCACCAATGCTGACCTGAAGAGGACAGGTGCCCTGCCGAAGGAGGTCATGGAGTCTGCCCAGGCAATCGTCGACGAGGTGCGCGAGCGCGGCGATGCGGCTGTCCGCGACTTCTGTCTCAAGTTCGATGGTGCCTGCCCCAAGAGCTTCCGCGTGCCCGACGAGGCCGTCAAAGGCGCGCTCGAGAAAGTCGATCCGCGCTTCGTCGAGGCCGTGAAGCGCTCCTATGCGCAGGTGCGCGAGTTCCACGAGCACGAGCGCGAGGATTCCTGGTTCGAGACGAGGCCTGATGGCACGATCCTGGGCGTCAAGGTCACGCCGGTGCCCTCTGTTGCCGTCTACGTTCCGGGAGGACGCGCCCAGTATCCCTCTACCGTCATCATGGACACGGTCCCGGCAAAGGTTGCAGGCGTCGAGCGTGTCATCATGCTGACGCCGCCCCAGAAGGATGGCACGCTCTCTGCCTATACGCTCGCCGCTGCCGCCATCGCAGGGGTCGACGAGGTCTACGCTGTCGGCGGTGCCCAGGGCATCGCTGCTGCTGCCTATGGCACGGAGTCCATCCCGAAGGTCGCGAAGATTGTCGGTCCGGGCAATGCCTATGTGGCCGCTGCGAAGCGCTATGTCTCGGGCGATGTCGGCATCGATATGGTGGCTGGCCCCTCCGAGGTCTGCGTCCTCGCCGGCTCGACGGCAGATCCTGTGATCGTCGCTGCCGACCTCATGGCACAGGCAGAGCACGACCCGATGGCTGCGTGCTACCTCGTGACAGATGCGCCGGAGCTGCCGGACAGGGTGCTTGCTGCAATCGATG
The DNA here is from genome assembly GCF_040884255.1 of Olsenella sp. AGMB03486. Classification (NCBI taxonomy): domain Bacteria; kingdom Bacillati; phylum Actinomycetota; class Coriobacteriia; order Coriobacteriales; family Atopobiaceae; genus Olsenella; species Olsenella sp. AGMB03486. The sequence goes on along the minus strand of NZ_JBEVTM010000005.1, from coordinate 19,651 downwards.
GCTTTCTCAAGGAGAGTCCGCGTGCCGAGATCACGAAGGCAAGCCTCGACAACCGTGGCCAGATCGTGATTGCGCCTTCGCTCGACGCTGCCATCGACTCCGTCAATGTGATCGCCCCTGAGCACCTCGAGCTCCATGTGCCGGAGGCCTTCTCGATCCTCGGCAAGATCAAGAACGCTGGCGCCATCTTCTGCGGTCCCTGGAGCTCCGAGCCTCTGGGAGACTACGTCGCAGGCCCGAACCACACGCTGCCGACCGGTGGCACGGCGCTCTTCTCGAATCCTCTTGGGGTCTACGACTTCCAGAAGCGCTCTTCCGTCATCTCCTATACGCCCCAGGGCCTCATGGCAGATGCCCCGGCAACCCAGGCCATGGCAGAAGCGGAAGGCCTCTGGGCACATGCCCTTTCGGCAGGACTGAGGAGGAAGCTCGTCGAGGAAGGCCAGGACCACATCGCTGACGCCGATGCTGCCTTTGCCGGGGCGCAGGAAATTGCCTGGCCGACGAAGCTTTCCACCCCTGGCCGCGTGCCTCTGGGGGAGTAGCCATGGGGAAAGGACTCTCTCCCCGTGTGCGTGCGCTCGCCCGTCCGAGTGTCGCCGATCTCGAGCCGTACGATCCCGGCTTCACGCCGGTACGCATCAACCTCTCTGCCAATGAGAACACGCATGGGATGCCTGAAGAGGTCAGGCGCTCCGTGCAGGCGGCGCTGGCGCATGTCGTCGTGAACCGCTATCCGGCACCCTTGGCTCCTGAGCTCAGGGAGGCCCTTGCCGAGTGGCATGAGGTGACGCCCGAGCAGGTGCTTGTCTCGAATGGCGGCGACGAGGCGCTCTTCAACCTGTTCCTCGCCTTTGGAGGCGCCGGGCACACCATGGTGACATGCCCGCCGACGTTTTCTGTCTACAAGCTCTACGCCGAGATGGTCGAGACGCCGGTCGTCGAGGTGCCGCGCGATCCGGTGACGCTCCTGCCTGATGTGGACGGGCTCGTCGAGGCTGCAAAGACTGCCTCGCTTGTGGTCCTGACCTCGCCGAACAACCCGACAGGAGACTGTATGGCTCCCGCTGATGTGAAGCGCATCTGCGAAGCCTGCCCGGGCATCGTCCTCGCCGATGAGGCATACGGCGAGTTCGCGCCCGCCGGCATGAGCGCTGCCCCCTTGCTCGACGAGTGCGACAACCTGATCGTGCTCCACACCTTCTCGAAGGCGCTCTGCCTTGCAGGCGGCAGGATCGGCTATCTCCTGGGTGCCCCTGACGTGCTCGATGCCCTGGTCGCCGTGCGCCAGCCCTACTCCGTGAACTCGTTCAGCCAGGCAGCGGCGCTTGCATGCCTTCATGAGCTTGGTGCCTTCGATGCGGCCATCGACGATATCGTGAAAGAACGTGGATGGCTCACAGAGGCGCTCTCGGAGCTTCCGGGCGTGCATGTGTGGCCGAGCTCTGCGAACTTCCTCTGCGTGCGGGTGCCCAAGGCAGCTGAGAAGTGGGCAGCGCTTCGGGACGAGTTCTCGATCCTCGTGAGGAACTTCTCGGCGATGCCGGGCCTCGAGGACTGTCTCAGGATTACGGTGGGCACGCATACGGAGAACGAAGCAGTTGTCGCAGCGCTCGAGGCGCTGCTCTCAAGGGAGGCCTAGATGGGACGCACTGCCGAAGTGGCACGCAAGACCGGCGAGACCGATATCCAGATCAGGATCGATCTCGATGGGACAGGAGCATCCACGATTGATACAGGCGTGGGCTTCTTCGACCATATGCTGACGGCGCTCTCCCGCCACTCCCTGATCGATATGGATATCGCGGTCAAGGGCGATACGTGGGTGGATGACCACCACACGGTCGAGGATACCGGCATAGCACTCGGCCAGGCGCTTGCCCAGGCGCTCGGCGACAAGCGCGGCATCCGCCGCTTTGCGGACTGTGCTGTGCCGCTCGATGAGGCGCTCATCCAGTGCGCCCTCGATATCTCTGGCAGAGGAGAGCTCTTCTGGGATGTGCCGATCGGCCCTGACAAGGTGGGGACCTTCGATACAGAGCTTGCCCAGGAGTTCTTCTGCGGCTTTGCCCGCCAGGCAGGGATCACGCTGCACCTTCGTGAGCTCTGTGGCTCGAATGCCCATCACATCATCGAGGCCACATTCAAGTCCTGCGCGAGGGCACTCAGGTCTGCCGTCGAGTCCGACCCGCGTGTGACCGGCATCCCTTCGACCAAAGGCACGCTCTAGAGGAGGCATGCTATGCCCAGACGCATTGCCGTCGTCGACTATCACAAAGGAAACCTGCTCTCCGTCGTCCGCTCTGCCACCGAGGCAGGCGGCGACGCCGAGATAACGGACGAACCGAAGAAGATTGCCTCCGCCTCTGGCCTCATCATCCCCGGTGTCGGCTCCTTCGAGGACGCGATGATCTACCTCGAGGAGAGCGGCGAGAAGGATGCCGTGCTGGATGCGGTCGAGCGTGGCGTGCCGCTTCTGGGCATCTGCCTGGGGCTTCAGCTCCTCTCAGAGCGCGGTGACGAGCGCGTGGCAGAGCCTGCGGATAGCGGACGCTGGGTTTCCGGCCTTGCTCTCATCAAGGGCTCTGCGACCCGTCTCGAGTCGAGCCGCCTCAAGGTGCCGCATGTCGGCTGGGACCAGCTGCATCTCACAGAGCACGGTGCTGCCTGCCCGCTCTTCGAAGGTGTGCCTGAAGGTGCCAATGTCTACTTCACGCACTCCTATGCGCTCGACGAGGATACCGATCCTTCTGTCATCGCAGGCAAGACGTTCTATGCGCGTGCCTTTGCCTCTGCGATCTGGAAGGGCAACATCTTCGGCGTCCAGTTCCACCCGGAGAAGTCTTCGAGGGTAGGTCTCCGCATGCTCGAGAACTACATCAGAATCGTCGAAGAAGGGGGAGTCCGGTGATCCTCTTTCCTGCGATAGATCTGGTCGGTGGCAAGGTCGTGCGGCTCCAGAAGGGCGACCGTGCCCATATGGACGTCTACAGCGAGAACCCTGCCGGCGTCGCCGAGGAGTTCAGGGAGGCAGGGACCTCCTGGATCCACGTCGTCGACCTCTCCCGTGCCTTTGGCGAGGACGAGGAGGCGCTTTCTGCCAACAGGCGTGCCCTTGCGGCCATCTGCAAGACGCCTGGCATCTCGGTCGATGCGGGAGGCGGCATCCGGTCCCTTCATGACATCGAGGAGCTTCTTGCGCTCGGCGTCAGGCGTGTCGCGATCGGCACGGCGCTTGTGCGCGATCCGGCCTTCGCCGAGGCAGCTGCCAAGGAGTATGGAGACGCGGTCGTGGCCGATATAGCGGCAAAGGACGGCGAGGTCAAGGTCTCGGGCTGGCGGGATGATGCGAAGCTCTCTGCTGACGAGCTCGCGCGCCATCTCTCTGGTCTCGGATTCCGTCATCTCGTCTTTACCGATATCGCCCGTGACGGCATGCAGACCGGCATCGATGCGGCCGCCTATGCGCATATCGCCGAGGTCGCAGGATTTCCGGTCGTGGCTTCGGGCGGCATCGCCCGCATCGACGATATCAGGGCGCTGGCTGCGCTCGGGCCGGACAAAATCGAGGGAGCCATCTGCGGCAGGGCCCTCTACGAAGGCGCATTCACGCTGGAAGAGGCTCTTGCAGCTTCCCGAGGTGAGGAGTAGCCATGCTGTGCAAACGAGTCATTCCCTGCATGGATGTGAAGGACGGCCGTGTCGTAAAGGGCGTGAACTTCGTCGACCTCGTCGACGCAGGAGATCCGGTCGAGCTGGCAAGAAAGTATGACCGCGAGGGTGCAGACGAGGTCGTCTTCCTCGATATCACGGCGACGTCCGACAACAGGAAGACGACAATCGACCTGGCTTCGCGTGCAGCCTCAGAGCTCCGCATACCCTATACGGTCGGCGGCGGTTTCCGCGACATCGCAGGCTGCCGCACGATGATCGCCGCAGGTGCCGACAAGGTCTCGATCAACTCCGCTGCCGTGCGCGAGCCCGGCCTCATCACGGCTGCGGCAGAGGCATTCGGCTCTCAGGCCGTCATCGTCGCAATCGACGCAAAGCAGGTCGGCAAGGGCGACAGGTGGGAGGTCTACCTGAACGGCGGACGCTTGCCGACAGGCATCGACGCCGTCGCCTGGGCAGAAGAGGCAGCGAGGCGTGGTGCCGGCGAGATCCTGCTTACGAGCATGGACCGCGATGGCACGAAGGATGGCTTCGATATCCCGCTCACGCGCGCGGTGGCACGTGCTGTCCCGATTCCGGTCATCGCTTCGGGCGGTGTCGGCACGCTCGAGCACTTTGCCGAGGGCATCATCGACGGCGAGGCGGATGCCGTGCTCGCCGCGAGCGTCTTCCACTTCGGCACCTATACCGTGCGCCAGGTGAAGGAGTATCTCGCGACCCAGGGCATCCCGGTGCGTCTGGACTTCTAGGAGGACACGATGGCAGAAGGCTATGCCGCAAGAAGCTATGCAGGAGAGCCTGTTCAGGAGACAAAGCTCGATCTCGATGCGCTGAAATACGACTCCCATGGGCTCATCCCCGTCGTCGTGCAGCAGTGGGACACGGGCGAGGTCCTCATGGTTGCCTGGGCGAACAGGGAGGCGCTCCTGAAGACGTTCGAGACTGGCACCTCCTGGTTCTGGTCCCGCTCGCGCACAGAGCTCTGGAACAAGGGCGCCACGAGCGGCAACATGCAGGAGGTCAAGCGCGTGCTCTGCGACTGCGATGCCGACACGCTCATCTACGAGGTGGATTCCCCGGGCCCTGCCTGCCATACCGGCCACAGAAGCTGCTTCTTCCGCGAGCTCAGGAGCGATATCGCGTAAGGACCTTCACGTGCTTATCTGATGCAGGGCAGCTATCTTCTGCTTTCCGCTGCTAGAATGGTGTGCTCAGGAAGAAAGCAGATACAGGGAGGCCCCCTACACGATGGATATCCGCGAGATCTCGCTCGGCAGCCTCGAAGAGGAAGTCAAGAGCCAGAACGTCCTGCTCCCAATCGAGCAGTCCGCTATCTGGGCGAAGTATCAGGCAACGATTTCCGGACGCACGCCCTGGGGCGCGCTTGCGGCGAGTGTGGACGGATCCGACGTAGCGGTGTGCTCGTTCCTCGATTTCCAGACGCATGGCTACCACTACCTCAATGCCGTTCATGGGCCCATCTGGTTCCATGAGCCGACAGAGGATGAGGAAGAGGAGCTTGCTGAGGCCCTTGCCGACTATCTCCACAAGCATGACCGCAGGCAGGTCTTCATCCGCATGGCCCTCGTGCACGACATCGCAGAATCGCATCCTGCCCTTTCGACCGTGCCGTATGACCATACCGTGATCATCGATGTCACGGGCGGAGATGACGCGATCCTCTCCCGCATGAAGCCGCGTGGCCGTCGCGATGTGAGGAAGGCTCTGCGCGAGAGCCCGGCGGTCTGCGCCGATGAGACCGAGGCAGCGACCAAGTCCTTCCAGGACTACTACGATGTGATGGTCGAGACCGGCAAGCGCGATGGCTTTGTGCCGGCACCGATCTCCGACTACGAGGACATGATCCGTCTCCTCGGGCCCGAGCACTGCCGCGTCTATGCGGGCAGGGTCGACGGCAAGGTCGCTACCTGGTCCATCGTCACGATTTCCGGCAAGCGTGCCGTGCGCTACTACGGAGCATCCTTGAATGAGTATATGCGCCAGCATGTGACGGACAAGCTTGTCTACTTCGAGTGCTGCGACCTCGCGAAGAACAAGGGCATCGAGTCGTATGACATGATGGGCATCGGCTCCGATTTCGCGCCGTCGCTTCTCGGCCTCAATGAGTTCAAGTGCAAGTTCACGAAGGAGACGGCAGAGGTCGCCCCCTCCCGCGATATCCCGGTCCGCCGTGGCTTCTATGCGCTGCTCGTGAAGGCACGCGACGTCGTTGTCGCCCGCCGCAAGCGTGCCGAGGACGAGGCGGAGCGCAAGCACAGGGCAGAGCTCGAGAAGGCTCACGCCGAAAAGGCGAAGCATGAGTCGGAGAAGCTCGCTGAGGCGGATGCCGAGAACGCTGAGAAGAAGTCGGAAGAGTCCGGGAAATAGCCATGGCGCGCGCACCTCTGCCCTGGGACATCTCTCGCAATGGGGAGCCGTCTCTGAGAGACCAGGTGGACCAGGTCCCCACCGATCCTGGCTGCTATCTCTGGAAGAATGCCCAGGGCACGGTCATCTATGTCGGCAAGGCAAAGAACCTCCGCAACCGCATGCGGCAGTACATCAACCTGACGGATGACCGCGCAAAGATCCCGCTCATGATGCAGGAGGTGCGCTCGTTCGACTACATCGTCGTCGAGAACGAGCACGAGGCGCTCGTGCTCGAGCGCAATCTCATCGCCCAGTACCACCCCTACTACAACGTCGACTTCAAGGACGACAAGTCCTACCCCTATATCGCCATCACGGAATCCGATACGTTTCCGGCCATCAAATACACGCGCGAGCGCCACCGCAAGGGGACACGCTACTTCGGCCCCTATACGGATGCCCATGCGGCACGGGAAACGGTCGATACGCTGCGCAAGGTCGTGCCGATCTGCTCTGCGAACTGCGTCGAGTGGAAGCGCGCGAAGCGCATCCTCGAAGCGCATCCCGACGATATAGACGTCGCGAACCTGCTTCTGGCCCGCGAAGGCAGGCCCTGCTTCGACTACCACGTCGGCAAGGGCCCGGGCGTCTGCATCGGCGCCGTCGACACGGTGGACTACGCGAAGAACGTGGACCAGGTGGAAAGGTTCCTGCAGGGCAAGAGGAGCGGCATCACCGACGAGCTCAAGAGCCAGATGAAGGAAGCCGCAGCAGACCTCGACTTCGAGCGGGCAGGCAGGCTCAAGCACCGGCTCGAGTCGCTCTCAGCACTCAATGTACGCCAGCAGGTCATGTTCGCCTCCGATGTGAACCTCGACCTCGTCGGGTTCTACCGCGAGGAGACGATCTCATGCGCCTGCGTCTTCGTCGTGCGCGAAGGCAGGACGATCCGTTCCGTCGAATTCATCCTCGACAAGGGCCTCGATGTCTCCGAGACCGAGCTTGCCGAGTCCTTCATCAAGCGCTACTACGACGAGACTGCAGATATCCCCTCCGAGGTCGATGTCGCGATAGAGCTGCCTGACGGGGAGAACATCTCGCAGTGGCTCACGGAGAAGCGGGGGCACATCTGCCGCCTTCATCGGCCGCAGAGAGGCGAGAAGAGCAATCTCCTCAAGATGGCAGAGCAGAATGCCCATCATGCGCTCAACCGCTACATGGTAAGGACCGGATACGCGGATGACCGCACAAACCAGGCACTGCTCGAGCTCGAAAGCGCGCTTGCGCTCGAGGCGCCGCCCATGCGCATCGAGTGCTTCGATATTTCGACGATCCATGGCCACTTCACGGTAGCCTCGATGGTCGTCTTCACGAACGGACGCCCCGACAAGTCGCAGTACCGCCGCTTCAAGATCCAGACGCCGCTCACCGAGGCAAATGACTTCGTGTCCATGAGCGAGGTGCTTGCGCGCCGCTATGGGCCAAAGACGATGGCAGACAAGAAGTTCGGATCTCGCCCGGACCTGCTCGTGCTCGACGGTGGCAAGCCCCAGCTCACGGCTGCCATAGAACAGCTCAAGATTTTGGGCCTCGATATCCCGTGCTGCGGCCTTGCCAAGTCCGACGAGGAAGTCTTCGTCCCCTGGGACGAGACGCCGATCGTCCTTCCTTCAGGCTCGCCTTCGCTCTACCTCATCAAGCGCGTCCGCGACGAGTCGCACCGCTTCGCAATCACGTTCCACAGGGAGCTCCGCGACAAGGCTATGACAAAATCCGTGCTCGATGATATCGAAGGGGTGGGGCCGACGAGGAAGCGTGCCCTCATGCGTCGCTTTGGGTCGCTCAAGAAGATCAAGGCCGCCTCCGTCGAGGAGCTTGCCGAGACGCCGGGCATCCCGAAGGCGGTCGCAGAGGCGGTATACGAGACGCTCCGGGCCTTCGACGAGGACAATGCAGCCAGAAAGCAGGAGCTCGCCGAGGATGAAGGGCAAAAGCCTGAAAAACTCAAGTAACAATTCATCAATTGTCTGTAACGGAAAAGCTTTTATATCAGCGATTTAGATAAACGGCAGCTCAGCGATGCAGGAAGGCTGGGCTGCTGTTCTCCTGTTTGTGGAAAGAACGTGCAAACCGTCTGATTGGAGTATTGCACCACTGGGATTATGCAGTTTTCCATTGGGCGATGGTTACTACCAATTTCCTAATTGGTAACGTTTCCAGCTTCTGCAAGAGTGCAATATAGGTGCCATCAGGGCCGGCCTCAGACGCTTGACGGGAAGCGTCTGGAGCGGCAGTTCCAAGCACCATGCACTGCGAAAGGGGAGAACCATGAACAATCTCACACGTAGGAACTTCATCGGATTGACGGGTGCCTCTGCAGCCGTTCTGGGCCTTGCTGCATGCGGAGGCTCGGGCTCGAGCAGCTCCAGCTCGTCTTCTTCCAGCTCCCAGGCTGGCACCGAGGGTGGCGGCACGATCACGGCCGGCACCGCCTACAGCACGCAGAACTACGATCCGTCGAGCACGTCCTCCGCTCTTGCCTGCGGCACGAACTGGCAGGTCGTCGAAGGCCTCTATGGCATCGATTTCCATGACTACAGCACGTTCAACGAGCTTGCTGCCGACGACCCCAAGAAGGTCGACGACACGACGTTCGAGGTCACCCTGCGCGACGGAGCAAAGTTCTCCGACGGCAACGCCGTGACGCCTGAGGACGTCATCGAGTCCTTCCAGCGCTCGTCCGGCAAGGCGGCCGACTGGAGCGGCAACATCTATACCTCGATGCTTGCCCCCATCGCCGACATCCAGAAGAAGGATGACAAGACACTCATAATCAAGACGAACGTCCCGAACTTCTCGCTCATCAAGGAGCGCCTCGCCATCATCCGCGTCGTGCCGGCAAGCTCGACGAAGGACGAAATGACGAAGAAGCCGATCGGCTCGGGCCCCTGGATGTATGACACGATCTCCGATAGCTCGCTCGAGCTCGTCCCGAACCCGAACTACAACGGCGACCATCCTGCCAAGGACGAGAAGATCCACTACGACATCCTGAAGGATGCAACGGCACGCCTGACGGCCGAGCAGGAAGGCTCCACCCTCGTCATGGAGATGGTCACGGCCGACGCGGTCGATACGCTCACGAACCTCGGCTGCAACATCGACAAGGTCCAGGGCTTTGGCACCAGGTTCATGATGTTCGATGTCGCGAAGGCGCCGTGGAACGACAAGCGTGTCCGTCAGGCTGTCATGTATGCGCTTGACTACGACAAGATGATCAACAATGCCTTCGCGGGCCTTGCCGCAGCACCGACGTGCTACCTGCCCGAGAACTTCACGAACTACCACAAGGCCTCGACGGTCTTCACGCACGATCCGGACAAGGCCAAGAGCCTGCTCGCCGAAGCTGGCATCACGCCGGGTGCCGTGCAGCTCCGCACGACGGACAACGAGCAGGTCGTGGCAATGGCAACGCAGGTCAAGGAGGACCTCGACGCCCTCGGCTTCAATGTCACGATTGCGACCGATACGTCTGCGGCCACCTATGCCGCTATCGACACCGGCGACAACTCCTATGACCTCCTGCTCGCCCCGGGCGATCCGTCCTGCTTCGGCGCCGATCCTGACCTCCTCATGAACTGGTGGTACGGCGACAACACCTGGATGAAGACGCGCTGCCCGTGGAACACCTCCGACGAGTGGAAGCAGCTCCAGTCGCTCATGAGCACCGCTCTCACACAGAGCGGCTCCGAGCAGCAGGAGACCTGGAACAAGTGCTTCGACCTCATTGCCGACAACTGCGTCCTCTATCCGGTGCTCCAGGTCCAGACCTGCACCGGCTCCTGGCAGGACACCTCGAAGGCACCCAACGGCGTTGCCATCAAGAACTTCAAGGGCATCGGCACGACCGGCCTGTCGTTCATCGACGCTGTCACCGTCTCTGCCTAGTCCGCCTGGGCTTGTCCAGCGAATTTCGGAGGCCTCGATAGATGCCTCCGCCGGGAGGCCCGGAGGACCCCAGTTCTCCGGGCCCCACTTCATGTACGCAGCAAGAGAAAGGGGAGCGCGTGAACAACCTTCTGCGCCTTATCGGCCGGCGGCTCATCGCATTGCCGATCATGGCCTTCGGCGTCACGATTCTCGTATTCTTCCTGATGTCGTTCTCGAAGGTCGACCCTGCCTACAATGCATTGGGCGAGTCTGCCACGCCTGAAGCCGTAGCCCAGTACCATGAGGAGCACGGCCTCGACGATCCATGGCCAGTCCGCTATGTCCGCTATATGGGAGATCTCCTGCATGGAGACCTCGGTACCTATGGTGCTGCAAACTACTCCGTCGGCGAGCGCATCTCCCAGGCCCTGCCGGTCACGATGCAGCTCACGTTCATCGGCCTCATCATCGGCGCTATTGTGTCGTTTCTGCTGGGTGTCCTTGCGGCACTCTATAGGGACAAGTGGCCTGACCAGCTGATTCGCGTCATTTCGATTGCAGGCATCGCGACGCCGTCCTTCTGGCTCGCCGTGCTTCTCATCCTTCTCTTCTCGTCGTATCTGCATGTCCTTCCGGCATCGGGCCAGCTGCCGGCGTTCTCGGCAAATCCGGGCGGCTATCTTGCCCGCATGCTGATGCCGGCCATCGCCCTTGCCTTCCCGCTCACCGGCCAGATGACGCGTATCGTGCGTACCGCCATGGTCGAGGAGCTTGACAAGGACTATGTCAAGACGGCTCGCGGTGCCGGTCTGCCTGAGCGTGTCGTCGTCGGACGCAATGTCCTGCGCAATGCCCTCATCACGCCGGTCACGACCCTCGGCCTCAAGATCGGCTACCTCATGGGCGGCGCTGTCGTCATCGAGGTCATCTTCAACCTGCCGGGCATGGGCACGGCCATCCTCGAAGGAATCCAGGGCAATGAGACGATGCTCGTCCAAGGTGTCGTCATTGTCGTCGCCCTCTCCTTCATCATCATCAACATCGTGGTCGACATGCTCTACCTCCTCATCAACCCGCGCATAAGGACGGTGTAGCATGCAGAAGATTCGCGAAGAGCAGACAAAGAAGCTCGAAGAGGCTGCGGCCCAGAACAAGAAGTTCGGCGGCTGGAAGAAGATGCGCACCTCTTCGAAGATCTCGCTCGTACTCCTCATCCTCGTGGCGGCAGCTTCGATCCTGGCGCCCATCCTTGCCCCGCACAACCCGACCGAAATCTTCAATGCCCGCATGGCACCAGGAGATGGGTTCCTCTTCGGTACCGACGACAAGGGCAGAGACATCCTCTCCCGCATGCTCTACGGTGGCCGCTACTCGCTGATCATCGGCTTCGGTGCCACCGGCATGGCACTTGTGTGCGGCTCCATCATCGGCGCGCTTGCCGCTGTGTCGCGCAAGGCGGTATCTGAAGTCATCATGCGCATCCTCGACATCATCATGTCGATCCCGGGCATCGCGCTTGCCGCTGTCTTCGTGACGATCCTCGGCAACTCCGTGCCGGCCATCATCTTCTCGATCGGCTTCATGTATACGCCGCAGATTGCCCGCATCGTGCGTGCGAACGTCGTCTCCGAGTACGGCGAGGACTATGTCCGTGCGGTCATTGTCTCCGGTGCCCGTGCGCCCTGGATCCTCTGGCGCCACGTGCTCAGGAACTGCATCGCTCCGATCATGGTCTTCACGGTCACGCTCGTCGCTGACGCAATCATCTTCGAGGCATCGCTCACCTTCATCGGAGCCGGCATCACCGAGCCGACGCCGACCTGGGGCAACATCCTCTCCAATGCCCGCCAGGGCGTCCTTGCAGGACGCTGGTGGCAGGCAGTGTTCCCGGGCCTTGCCATCATGATCACCTGCCTTGCCTTGAACATCCTCTCCGAGGGCCTGACTGACGCTATGGCAGCAGCGCCTGGCGCTCCGATCGATGCAGACAACGCAGAGTCCAGGCGCAAGGACGACATCCTCGCCTCCGATCCTGTGCGTGCCTACAAGGAGCAGGAGCCGGCACTCCGTCGCCGTCTTGCAGCGCTCAAGGAAGTCGAGCTCAAGCGTACCGATCGCCACGTTCCCGACTTCTCGGTCGAGCCGCTCCTCCAGGTCAAGAACCTCTCGATCAGCTTCGAGTCGCATGGCTCTGTGCACGTCGTGGACAATGTGTCCTTCGATGTGCGCCCCGGCCAGTGCATGGCGCTCGTGGGCGAGTCTGGCTGCGGCAAGTCGATCACGACGAAGGTCATCATGGGCCTCACGGACCCGAAGGAGACCATCACGGGCGAGGTGCTCTACAAGGGCCAGGACCTCTTGAAGCTCTCGCGCGAAGAGCACCGCCAGCTCCTCGGCACCGAGCTTGCCATGGTCTACCAGGACGCCCTTTCGTCCTTGAACCCCTCCATGCTCATCTCGACGCAGATGAAGCAGCTCACGGAGCGCGGCGGCACGAGGTCTGCAGAAGAGCTTCTCGAGCTCGTCGGCCTCGACCCGAAGCGCACGCTCGAGTCCTATCCGCATGAGCTCTCCGGCGGCCAGCGTCAGCGCGTCCTCATCGCTATGGCTCTGACGCGCGACCCGTCCCTTGTCATCTGCGACGAGCCGACCACGGCTCTCGACGTCACGGTCCAGAAGCAGGTCATCAAGCTCCTGAACGATCTTCAGGCCAAGCTCGGCTTCGCAATGATCTTCGTGAGCCACGACTTGGCACTCGTGGCAGAGGTTGCCTCTGAGATCACGGTCATGTATGCAGGCCAGGTCGTCGAGCAGGCGCCGACGCGCGAGCTGCTGACGAACCCGATCCACGAGTACACCCGTGGCCTTCTGGGATCGGTCCTCTCGATCGAGGAAGGCGCCAAGGACGGCACGAGGCTCCACCAGGTGCCGGGCTCGGTCCCGTCTCCAGAGGACTTCCCGAAGGGCGACCGCTTCGCTCCACGCTCGAGCCACCCGACGCTCGGCCTCAATGTCCATCCCGTCATCAAGCAGCTGCCTGATGCCTCGAAGCACCACAAGTTCTCCGAGCTTCCCGACAGCTATCTCGAGGAGAACGGGCTCACCCCGTACCTCGCAACCCTCGCAGGCGCCAAGGAGGCGAAGTAGCGATGGCAGAAGATACCAAGACCGTGTCCCAGGACAAGGACACGCCGATCATCTTCCTCGATGACATATCGGTCACGTTCAAGACCCGTACCGGCACGCTGCTCCATCCGAATCTCGTGCACGCCGTGCAGAACGTGAGCATCAAGCTCATGCCCGGCGAGACCATCGGCATCGTCGGCGAGTCGGGCTGCGGCAAGTCGACGACTGCCAATGTCATGTGCGGCCTCCAGGCACCTACGCAGGGACATGTCTACTTCAAGGGACGCGATGTCACGAAGAGGACGCCCGAGCTCAGGAAGGAGATCGGACGCGTCGTCTCCGTCGTCTTCCAGGATCCGGCCACGGCTCTGAACCCGCGCATGATCGTGCATGACCAGCTGCTCGACCCGCTGCTCGTGCATCATGTCGGCACGGAAGCAGAGCAGGAGAAGCGCATCAGCGAGCTCATCGGGCTTGTCGGCCTTCCCAAGAGCGCCCTGCGCGCCCTTCCGGGCCAGCTCTCCGGCGGCCAGCGCCAGCGTGTCGCAATCGCCCGTGCCATGTCCCTGAACCCGTCTGCCATCATTGCAGACGAGCCGACAAGCGCCCTCGATGTCTCCGTGCGTGCCCAGATCCTGAATCTGCTCACCGACCTCAAGCACGATCTGGGGCTGTCGATGATGTTCATCAGCCACGATATCCAGACCGTGCGCTACATCTCTGACCGCATCATTGTCATGAACCACGGCCAGATCATGGAGGAAGGTCCGGCCAAGCAGGTCTTCGAGCACCCGCAGGATCCCTATACGAAGACGCTCCTCGGTGCTGCGCCGTCGCTTCTCCATCCGAAGCTCGGGCAATAGATGCGATGGATGCCGGCTATCCCATAGAAAGCTTTCGGGAGCCCGAAGATTTCTCCTCCTTCTGGAAAGAGCGCATGGCTGAAGCAGATGCCGTGCCTCTTTCCTGGGAGCTCGTGCCAGCTTCCGAGGTGACACCGGCTCCCTGCGCGGTGCCCTATGACCTCTGGTTCCGTGGCATGCGTGGCGCCCAGCTCTATGCAAAGGTCCTGGTGCCGACCGAGGCCTTTGCTAGGAGCGGCCCCCTTCCGCTGCTCATGCGCTTCCATGGGTATCCGGGACGCACCCGTTCCTGGCTCGAGAATGCCTCCTGGGCAGCAGAAGGCATGATCCTCGTCTCGATGGACAACCCCGGCCAGGGAGGACGCTCGGAAGATATAGGAGGCTTTCCGGGCACGACGGTCGCAGGACATGTCGTGCTGGGGCTCGAAGGCGAGCCGAAGGACCTCTACTATGTGCGCCTGCAGCAGGACATCCGGATCCTCTTCCGGGTGCTTGCGGCAGAGCCTCGGCTTGCCCACGCTCAGGCCTTCGTCTACGGCGATTCGCAGGGAGGGGGAGTGGGTCTTGCCGCGGCGGCCCTGAACCCTGAAGTGGCAGCGGCAGGCATCCTCTATCCCTTCCTCTCGGATTTCCGGAAAGTGATGGAGCTCGGTGCCGATGCTGTTGCCTATGAAGGCCTGCGCTACTGGGCCCGCTGGTTCGATGCAGACGGCGCCAAAGCAGAGGAGGCCTTCTCGAAGCTTGCCTATATCGATACGGCCTCGTTTGCTCCGTATGTGCAGTGTCCGGTGCTCTTCGGCACCGGGCTCGCAGATGAGATCTGCCCGCCTGCGACGCAGGATACAGTCTACGAGCGCCTCCAGTGTCCGAAGCGGCGTCTCTTCTATCCTGCCTTCGGGCATGAGGAGATACAGGCCTTCGACGATGCGCTCATCGCCTTCTTCGGGAAGGAGGGCCTCTGATGGCAGACGCCAGCTTCGAAGAGATCGCTTCCTTCTGGAAGGGACAGCTCTCAGGGGCTGTGCCTGAGCTCGTGTCGACAGAGCCAGAGCCTGCCTTCTCGACTGCTTCCGGAAAGGCCCAGACAGTTTTCTGGAAGGCAGAGGACGGGCAGGTGCTCAAGGCACGCATGCTCGAGTCTGCACGCATCTCGCCGCTCGCCGTCGTCTGTGCCTTCCACGATGCAGGGCGTCCCGTGCGTGGCTGGCACCATCTGGGGCGCTGGCTCGCGCTCGGATGCGCCGTGCTCTCGCCGGAGCGCAGGTTCTGGTCTGAGGATGTCTGCGAAGGCTATGTGGCGGGAGCGCCAGCGAGCCTTGCTCTCGTCCGCCAGGAGAAGGATACGGCAGAGGCGATGCTGCTCGCACGCAGGCTCTTTCCGAGCGTGCCGCTGATTGTCTACGGCGAAGGATTGGGCGCCGGTCTGGGCGTTGCCGCAGCAGGAGCGCTTGAGGGCAAGGGAGCAGATCTCTTCTGCATCCTCAACCCTCTGCCCTGTGCCTTGAGGCGTGTCTGGGAGAAGGGGATGCCCGAAGGCATTGCCTCCGGCCTCACACGCTACTTCCGGGAGAAGGATTCTCTGGCAAAGACGTCAGACGATCTCTTCCGTACGCTCTCGTATGTCCAGGCAGAAGCATGCGCTCCTGCCATCGGGGCTCCGGTGCTCTTCGGGACCTCGGGGCTCGATCCCGTCACCCCTCCTGAGGCGCAGGATGTCCTTGCCTCTGCGCTCTCAGGTCCTGTCACACGCAACGTCTATCCTAGATGGGCGCATGAGCGGGTGAATGCGTTCGAGGATGCCACATTCTCGTTCGTCTCCAGCTGGCTCATGTCCTGATAAGCAGTTCTGCAGCAATGCAAGAGAAAGGTCTCGCAATGTCTGAAAAGTTTGCTCTGCGCGGTGTCGTGCCTCCTGTCGTGACGCCCGATCTTCCTGACCATACGGTCGACGTGCCTTCCTATGAGCGCCTCATCAACCGCATGCTCGATGCCGGCGTCCATGGCCTCTTCTTCCTCGGCTCCACGGGCGAGGTCGCCTTCTCGTCTGACGAGCACCGAGAGCAGATTGTGCGCGAGGGCATCCGCATCGTCGACGGCCGCGTGCCGGTGCTTGTCGGCTGCATCGATACGGAGACTGACCGCGTGATCGAGCATGCGAAGCATGCTGAGGCGCTCGGCGCTGACGGCATCGTCGTCACGGCTCCGTTCTATGCCCTGGGCGGCCTCACGGAGATCGAGGACCACTTCCGCATCATCCACGACGAGGTCAAGCTTCCGATCTTCGCCTATGATATCCCGGTCTGCGTCCATGCGAAGATTCCCTGGAAGCTGGCGCTCAAGCTCGGCCGTGACGGCGTCATTGCCGGCGTCAAGGACTCCTCGGGCGACGACGTGAACTTCCGCTACCTTGTCCAGGAGAACGAGAAGGCAGGACATCCTTTGAGCCTCCTCACGGGACACGAGATCGTCGTCGACGGCGCTTATCTCTCCGGTGCCGACGGTTCGGTGCCGGGCCTTGCCAACGTGATTCCTGAGCCCTATGTGAAGCAGTGGGATGCCTACCAGGCAGGCGACTGGGAGCGTGTCCGCGAGATCCAGAACCAGATCAACGAGGTCTCGCATATCTTCGATGTCACGACCGGCGTCGTAGGCTATGCTGGCGGTGTCGGCGCCTTCAAGACGGCGCTGAACCTCATGGGCATCTTCGACCACGACACGATGCCGCGCCCGGTTCGTACGCTCAAGGGCGAGAATCGCGAGGCCATCAAGAAGGTACTCGAGGAGAACGGGCTTCTGTAGGCTAGCTTTTTCGAAAGGATGCACCATGGGAGAAACCAGGCAGGTAGTCGCGCTCGATATCGGCGGCACGAAGATTGCATCGGCTCTCGTGACCTTCAAGGAGGGCGAGCGTCCTGAAGTATCGCTTTACGGGAAGGTGCCGACCGAGGCGAAGCGTGGCGGCAAGGTCGTGCTGCAGCATGCCATCGAGTCTGCCCGCCGTGTCATCGACGCAGCTGATGGCAGGGTCTTCGGCATTGGCGTCTCGTCCGGCGGCGTCATCGATCCTGCGACCGGCAATGTCACCTATGCAAACGATATGATGCCGGGCTGGGGCGGCACGCACCTCGGAGCCGAGCTCCATGCCATCTTCGGCATCCCCGTCAAGGTCATGAACGATGTCCATGCCCACGCCTTCGGCGAGGCATTCTGGGGCGCGGGCTTCGGCAAGACGAGTACGCTTGTCTGTGCGGTCGGCACCGGCATCGGCGGCGCCTATGTCGAGCGTGGCCACATCATGCTCGGCGCACACTCCGAGGCAGGACACATCGGACATGTCGCCTGCACGGATGCTGCAGGCATCCCCTGCTCCTGCGGAGCGACGGGACACCTCGAGCCCATCGCCGCAGGTCCTGGCATCATCGAGCGCTACCTCGAGCTCGGCGGACGCCGCACGCTCGACGACGGAACGCCGGTCGATGGTGCCTATATCTCGGAGGCGGCAGAGTCGGGAGACGAGGCTGCCATCGCTGCCGAGGAGCGCTCGGGACATGCTATCGGCGAGGTCCTGGCCTCGATGGTCAACATGTTCGATCCGGACTGCGTGATCCTCTCTGGCTCCGTCGCAAAGTCTGGCCCTGTCTGGCACAAGGCCATGCAGAAGGGCTGGTCCGAGACTGTCATGCCGCCGGTCTCGAAGACTCCTGTCGTCGACGGTGCGCTCGGAGACGATGCACCCTTGATCGGTGCTGCGCAGAACGTGCTCCAGTCTGCCTACGTCGAGATTGCCTAAGGAGGGCTCAAATGGAAATCGCGCCTTTGGTTCAGTCGCTCAAAGGCAAGCTCATTGTCTCGGTCCAGGCCTATCCTGGAGAGCCTCTTCGCCATCCCGAGACCATGGCACAGATGGCAGAGGCCTGCGAGCAGGGAGGATGCGCTGCCATCCGCTGCCAGGGACTCTCCGACATCGCTGCCATCAAGGGCAGGGTCGAGATCCCCGTCATCGGCCTCTGGAAGGAAGGGCATGAGGGGGTCTACATCACGCCGACGCTGCGCCATGCCATTGCCTGCGTGAACGCGGGCGCCGACATCGTCGCACTCGATGCGACCGACCGTCCCCGCCCGGACGGAAGGACCTTCGCAGAGACGGTCCGCGACCTGCGTGCCCAGTGCGAGACCCTTGTCATGGCAGACTGCATGACCATCGAGGACATCAGGAATGCCGTCGAGGTCGGCTGCGACATCGTCTCGACGACGCTTTCGCACAACAAGCCGGCCATCCAGACGACGATGGATGAAGGACCGGATATCGCCCTGCTCCAGGAGGCGACCCATGAGTTCCCGGGCCTGCCCATCGTCTGCGAAGGCCATGTCCATACACCGGCCGATGCAAAGGCTGCAAAGGATGCAGGCGCCTGGGCCGTAGTCGTCGGCACTGGCATCACGCACCCGACGAGCCTCACGAAGTGGTTCCGTGCCGCGATGGAGGCCTGATTCCATCCGGCATATCTCCCCTTGGCAGCCCTGCAGCTCGTGTGAGTTGCGGGGCTGTCCCTATGCTGGGACAGGTATCCGCTAGACTGAAGGCAGGAAAAGCTATCGGAAAGGCGGCCTGAAGTGAAGAGAGACAAGGCGCTCGATGCGGCGCAGGCGGCAGATGCAGCCTTCGAGGAAGTCAGGAACCAGCCATTCCCGGATGATATATTCACGGCTCCCGAGCTCAGATGGGCTGTCGTCGGCTGCGGCGTGATTGCGCACCAGATGGCAGAGTCGTTTGCGCTGGCCGGAAGAAAGCTTGCTGGCGTCTGGAACAGGACCGAGAGCAAGGCCGAGGCCTTCGCCGAGAAGTACGGCGTCGAGAAGGTCTACCCCACGTTCGAGGAGCTCTGTGCAGACCCTGCCATCCAGGCAATCTATATCACGACGCCGCACAACACGCACATCCGCTATCTCAGAGGCGCCCTTGCTGCCGGCAAGCATGTGCTCTGCGAGAAGTCGATCACGCTCAACACGGAGGAGCTCGAAGAGGCCCGCGCGCTGGCCAAGGAGCACCAGGTCCAGCTCATGGATGCGACGACGATTCTCCATATGCCGCTCTATCGAGAGCTGCTTCAGCGTGCCCGTGCCGGCGAGTTCGGCCGCATGAATATCGCGCAGGTGGCCTTCGGCAGCTACAAGGAATACGGCGACCTCAAGAACCGCTTCTGGAACAGGAACCTTGCGGGCGGCGCGATGCTCGATATCGGCGTCTATGCGCTCACGATCATGCGCCTCTTCATGGAGAGCGCACCTCGAGAAGTCGTCTCGCTCGGAAATCTTGCAGAGACGGGCGTCGATGAGGCGGGAGGCATCGTCTGCAGGAACCAGGAGGGCCAGCTCGGCGTCATCTCGCTCACGCTCCACTCGAAGCAGCCGAAGCGTGCCGTGCTCTCGTTCGACCGCTGCTACATCGAGATCATGGACTATCCTCGCGCTGACAAGGCAGAGATCGTCTGGACCGAGGATGGCAGGCGCGAAGAGGTCGCAGCAGGTGTTGAAGGCTATGCCTTGGACTACGAGGCAGCAGACCTCGAGCGCGCCGTGGCAGGGGACGAAGAGGCTCAGAGCCTCATTGGCTATGCGTCCGATGTGATGAAGATCATGACGGAAACAAGAAGGGCATGGGGTGTCGTCTACCCTGAAGAGGAAAAGAA